>CAIJOU010000087.1 GCA_903822375.1 Candidatus Hydrogenedentota bacterium | reverse complement strand
CGCGAAGCCGCCTACAAGGTGTACGTGGACCGCATGAACGCCTTCGGCCAGGCCGGCCACGCGGGCGACTACAAGCCCATGACCCTGGCCGCCGCGGCCAAGCTGTACAAGTAATTCCCCGGACGCCGCGCAGCGCGGCCCGGTTTACCGTCTTGATTCGGGCGGCCCGCCCCCCGTGGGCAGGCCGCCCGGCCCTCTAAAGAACACGCGGCGCAAGCCCGAATGAAAGGACCCTTGTCATGTGCGGAATCGTGGGATATATCGGCGACAAGAACCCGGTGGAAGTGATCATGGCCGGCCTGCACCGGCTCGAATACCGTGGTTATGACTCGGCCGGCGTGGCCGTCGTCAACAAGGACGGGCTCGACTGCGTCAAGAGCGTCGGCAAGCTCAAGATCATGGACCAGAAGCTGATCGACCACCCGCTCGTCGGCCAGGTCGGCATCGGCCACACGCGCTGGGCGACCCACGGCGTGCCGAGCGAGGTCAACTCGCACCCGCACTTCAATGTGGCCAAGACCATCGCCGTCGTGCACAACGGCATCATCGAGAACTACTACGAACTGCGCGAGCAGCTTCAGGCCACCGGCATCGTCTTCCGCAGCCAGACCGACACGGAAGTGATTGCCCACCTGGTCGACAAGTACTACCAGGGCGACCTGTTCGCCGCCGTGCAGCGCGCGCTGAAGGACTGCGAGGGCGCCTACGCCATCGGCGTCATCTGCAAGGACAATCCCGACGTGCTCGTGGCCGCCCGCCACGGCAGCCCGCTCATTGTCGGCCTCGGCGACAACGAGGGCTACATCGGCTCCGACGTGCCCGCCATCATGAAGTACACGCGCAAGGTTATCTACATCGAGAACGGCCAGGTCTGCGAGATCACCCGCAAGGGCGTGCGCATCGAGGACGTCGACGGCAACCCTGTCACGATGGAAGTGAAGACGGTCGAGTGGGACGACGCGGCTGCGGAAAAGGACGGCTACCCGCACTTCATGCTCAAGGAGATCAACCAGCAGGCCGCCGTGTTGCGCAACACGCTCGCCGGCCGCGTGGACGACCACTCCGACGCGGTGCGCCTCACCGACATGAACATCTCCCTCGACGAGCTGAAGGCCTGCAACAAGATCTTCATCGTGGCCTGCGGCACGGCATGGCATGCCGGCATGGTCGGCAAGTTCCTCATCGAGAAGTTCGCCAAGGTGCCGGTCGAGCTGGACCTCGCCTCCGAGTTCCGCTACCGCGACCCGATCATCCCGGCGCACAGCATCATGATCCCCGTGTCGCAGTCCGGCGAGACGGCCGACACGCTTGAAGCCATCCGCATCGCCAAGAGCCGCGGCGCCCAGGTGGCCGCGATCGTCAACGCGGTCGGCTCCTCCGTGGCCCGCGAGTCGCACGGCGTTGTGTACCAGCAGGCCGGCCCGGAAATCGGCGTCGCCTCCACCAAGGCCTACACCTCGCAGTGCATGGCGTTTGCCCTGTTCGCCATCTGGCTCGCCGAGACGCGCGGCGTCATGGACAAGGCCACGGCTCGCGAGATGATCGCGCACCTGCGCGCCATCCCCGGCAAGGTCGAGGAAATCCTCAAGGACCACGAGAAGGTCAAGGAACTGGCCGCCCAGCCCGAATACCGCGACGCCGTCGGCTGCTTCTACCTCGGCCGCAACGTCAACTTCCCGTCGGCCCTTGAGGGCGCGCTCAAGCTGAAGGAAATCAGCTACATCCACGCCGAAGGCTACGCCGCCGGCGAGATGAAGCACGGCCCCATCGCCCTCGTCACCGACACCTTCCCGGTAATCTGCGTTGCCGTCAAGGGCGACACCTACGACAAGATGGTGTCCAACATCCAGGAAATCGCGGCGCGCAAGGGCCTCATCCTGAGCGTGGCGACCGTTGGCGACGAAAGCATCAAGGCGCACAGCAAGGACGTCATCTACATACCCGAGTGCTTCGAGGCGTTCAGCCCGATTCTTGTGGCCGTGCCGCTCCAACTCTTCGCGTACTACATCGCGGTCAACCGCGGATGCGATGTCGACCAGCCGCGCAACCTGGCCAAGAGCGTGACAGTCGAATAACCCGTTTGTACCTGTGCGGTTGAGAGACTGCGCAGACCCCATATACGGCGCGCCGGGATGCAGTACTTGTCCCGGCGCGCCGACTTTCTGTGGGTCTTTAAGGACAAACTTGTCCGCAGCCCCGTGGTTCTTCATTCACGGCAAGGCAAAGGGGGGGCTTGAGAACCCGTTTACACGCCCTGCAGGGCCGTATCCCCAATGCTCACGCGCTGCGCTGCGGCCTCCATGGCCGCGGCGACGTACACAGGGACCGGTCGCGGGTCGCGGAAGGGAACGATGCGCGCCTCGGCAATGCGCTTCTCGTAGATGCGGCGGCGCTTGTGCTGGATGGGGTCGAAATGCTTCCACTCGGACTGTATGCGCACATTGGCCTCGAGTTCGGGGTTGCTCTCGGTGTACTTGACGCCCAGTTTCTTGGCGCTGCGGAACATCTCGCGCGCCATGATGAGGTCGACGCCTTTGCTCCGGTATTTCTTGCGCACGGCCGCCAGGCAAAAGTCCAGCGTGTCGAACTTGCGCAGCGCGCGAATCAGGTGGAGGAAGCCGAAGGGCAGCAGTCTGCCGTTGGCCTTGCGCAGCGCCTCGGAGATGCTGGGCATGGCGAGCATGAACCCCGCCACTTCGCCGTTTTCGGCCACCACCACTTTGAGCAGTTCCTTATGGACGAAGGGCATGAACTTTGGAATGTAATACTGTATCTGCTTCTTCGTGAACGGCACCATGTCCGCCAGTTCCATGTAGGCCTCTTCCAGCAGGCTGAAGATCTCGCCGCCGATGGCCCGGATTTCGCGGCGGTTCTTGAAGTGAAGCACGCGGAATTTGCCGCGCGCCAGCACCTTGTCCGCAAGGTCGGAAACGCGCGCCGGAAATTCCTTCTGGTCGAAGTTCTCGGTGCGGTACTCGACGAAGTCGTAGCGCTTGCTGAAACCGCAACTGTCCACAAGGTCCTGGTAGTATGCATGGTTGTAATAGGTGGCGAAGGTGGGCATCTGGTCGAAACCCTCCACCAGCATGCCCTCGCGGTCGAAGAGACTGAACCCGTGCGGGCCGGACATGGTCTCCATGCCGAAACCGCGTCCCCATTCGGACACCGCATCGAACAGGGCGCGGGCGGCCTCGGGGTCGTTCATGCAGTCAAACCAGCCGAAACGCACGTCGCGCACACCGTCCTTCTCGTTGGCGGCCGGGCTGATGATGCCCGCAATGCGCCCGATGACTTCGTCGCCGCGCAGGGCCATGAAGAGCCTGGCGTCAGCCCGGTCAAACGCGGGATTCTTGGCCCGGTTGAAGGTTTCCAACTCGTCCAGAAGCAGCGGCGGAACAAAATAGGGACAGCCGGCATAGAGTTTCATCGGAAAGCGGAAGAAGTCCAACATTTCATGCTTGGTTACAGCTTCAACAATACGCACATTCATCTTTACGCCTTTCCCGCCCGATACTGCAAGGGCGGTCCTGCTCGTCACATATGTCAGAACTACACATCGCACCGGGAACCGTTACAGTGCCAAACAGCTACGCTGCTGGGAATAGTGCCAAAACAGAGAAGGGTGTCAGCAGAATGCCGCGATGGGTCAAATTATCGTCTCGAAATGCGTCGTCGGGTCGTGTTACCCTGTCCGTACATGCTCTTGGAACTTTCCTTCAATCCCTTCCGGCCAGACCCATTCGTCCTTTCGGGGAGATTGGCGCTGGTCAGGTCTTTGTTAACCGCACAACGATGGATGGCGTTGGAACAAGATGAAAATCAAAGCCGTAAAATGGTTTGCGCCGCTGGACATGCGGCTGGTGGAGATGGACCGGCCCGTGCCCGGGCCGATGGAGGCGCTGGTGCGGGTGGAGTCGGTGGGGGTGTGCGGGTCGGACGTGCATTATTTCCGCGACGGCCGCATCGGCGAGAACGCCATCAAGGAGCCTACAATACTGGGCCATGAATATGCGGGCATCGTGGAGGCTGTCGGCGCGGAGGCGGACCCCGCACTCGTGGGGCGGCGCGTGGCCGTGGAGCCGGGCATTCCGTGCATGCACTGTGAATGGTGCCGCACGGGGCATTATAATGTGTGTGAGCGTATGTTCTTTCCGGGCGGTCCAGGCTGCGACGGCGCATTGCGCGAATACATGGCCGTGGACGCCCGCTTTTGTTTTCCCGTGCCCGACGGCATGACGGCGGCGGTGGCGGCGATGATCGAACCGGCCGCCGTGGCGGTGCACACCGTGGAACTGGCCCGGCTGCGGCCGGGCGACGACGTGGCGGTCATCGGTCTCGGACCGGTGGGCCTGCTGACGGCGCAGATGGCAAAGTTGTGCGGCGCGGGCCGCGTGCTGGGCGTCGACCTGCTGGACTACCGCGTTGCGGCGGCCGCCCGGCACGGAGTTGACGAGGCTTTTGCCGGACAGAGCGGCGGGCCTGCCGAAGGCGGCGCGGCCACGGTTGCGTGGCTCCGCGAACGGACCGGTGGACGCGGTGTGGATGCGGCGATCGACTGCACGAACGGTTCGGATGGACTGGCGCTGGCGTGCCATGCGGCGCGCCCCGCGGGACGTTGTGTGCTGACCGGCATCAGCGGCCGGGAAAGCGACCCGTTGCCGGTGAGTGTGGCGCGGCGGCGCGAACTGACGCTGTACTGGTGCCGGCGGTTTTTGAACAATTATCCGGCAACCCTTGCGCTGGTTGCTTCGGGACGTCTCGACGTGGCGGCGCTGATTACGCACTCGTTTCCGCTGGAGCGCGCACAGGACGCGTTCCGGCTGGTGACTGACAACGCAGACGGCGTGCTCAAGGCATCCGTCGATTTCTGATTGGCGGCGGGAACGCCGCGGAGGTATTTTCGGCTATGAGTTTATTTAAGAAGATTCTGCTCGGCCTGGTCACATTTGTGGGCGTCGTCGCGATTTTGTTTGTGACGGTTATCGGCCCTTGGCCGGTGTACAAGGATTCCCAGTTCGCCGCGTCCGCCTACTGCAAGAAGGCATTGGCGGACATTGACAAGAACATCGCCCTGTCCGATTTTACCGCAACACCCGGCACGTTGAAGGCGGGCTGGGGCGTGGCGAAAATGACGCCCAAGGTGGGAACGCCGCTGGGCGGTCTCAGCGCGCGCATGGGAAGGCCCTCAACGGGTGTGCATGACGACCTGTATTCCAAGGCCATATGTCTCAGCGACGGCAAAGACACGGTGGCGCTGATCGGCGACGACATACTGATCGTTCCGCCGAATATTGCCGAGATGGCCCGCAAGAAGATCGCCCTGGAGGTGCCGCTCACCGGCAACAACATCCTGTTCTGCGCCAGCCATACCCATTCCGGCACCGGCGCCTTCGCACCCGGCCTGGCCGGAACCTTCTCCTCGGGCAAGTTGGATCCCGCCGTGCCCGAATTGGTCAGCACGGCCATGGCCGACGCCGTCATCGCGGCATACAAAAGCATGGCCCCGGCCAAACTGGCCGACGCGCAGGTGGACGCACCCGAATTCATCCGCAACCGCACGCGCAACGCCACAACCGACTCGATGCTCAAGTTCCTGGCTGTCGAAAAGCTGACCGGCGAGAAGTGTTTTGTGATCCGTTATTCGGCGCACCCGACCAATTTCGGCGAAGACCAGATGGGCTTCAGCGCCGAGTTCCCCGGCGCGCTCCAGCGCTATGTGGAGGCCGAAACCAAAGGCACCGCCATCTATCTCGGCGGCGCGGTGGGCTCCATGGGTCCGCGCGCTCCCGAGGCGCCCACGGCCGATGAGCGGGTAGACCTTATGGGCAAGGGCCTTGCGCGCAAAATGCTCGACGCCCTGGCGGCGGCCCCCCCGCAGTTCAAGACCAATCTTGACATTGCCTCGGTCGGCGTTCCGGTGGGCATGCCCCCGGCGCAGATGCGCCCCATGGGCCCCGGCTTCCGTGTGTCGCCCATGTTTGCGAAACTGGCGGGCATTATTCCGGAGGGCTGGGTGCAGGGCATCCGTGTCGGTGACATTCTGTTCGTGGGGCTTCCCTACGACACCAGCGGCGAACTGGCCCGGCAGTGGCGCGAAGAAATGGCGCCCAAGGGCTGGGACTTGTGGGTGCACGGCTTCTCGTCCGCCTATTGCGGCTATCTTTCGCCGGACAAGTACTACTACGAAGTGGATAAAAAGGGGCACTTGGGCTATGAGAACGGGTTCATGAGCTGGTTCGGCCCGAACGCCGAGGCGTACATGCGCACGCTGCGCGATGAAATCATCGGAAAAATGGGCGCTTCCCCGTTGCAGGCCCAGAACGGCG
>CAIJOU010000086.1 GCA_903822375.1 Candidatus Hydrogenedentota bacterium | reverse complement strand
TCGGTGTTCTTGTCTCTCTTCGCTTTGGGTTTGCTCATGGTGTTGTCATTTGCTCCTTGTGATTGGTGGCACGGACCGCAGGGCTTCGGTCGTCTCGGGGCCGAGGCGGTCGAGCGCGATGCCGACGGCGACGTCGGCCGCCCTCTCGGCGGCGCATCCGGCCAGTCGGCCGAGATCGACGCCCGCAACGGTGTGGTCCGGCCGGGGTGAATAGCGGTGGCCCGAACCGCACGGTTCGGGCCGCTCAGACTGGGTCTTCGACTTGCTCAATGGTGGGGGAATCCTTTCCTGTCGGTGGGGGGTTGCGGACTGTCAGCCCATCGCGTCAATCAGCCGCGACAGCGCTTTCGGATCAAGCCAGGGGGCGTCGGGAACGACGAGCGTGTAGCCGTACTCGTTGTTCATTAGCAGTACGGCGACGAAGCAGCCGTACTCCAGCGTCGCCCCCTCGAACAGGGCGTCCGACAGGGCGCTGCCCATCAGGCCGCGCCAGTCGTCGTCGGTGTCGCCCATCTCGGCCAGCACGACAGGGCCCTCGGTGTCGGGGTTGTAGGTAAGCCCCGCGCCGGCGTAGGCCGACGTGAGGTCGCCCATCACCCGCTCCAGGGCCCGCCGCCAGCCGGGCTCCAGGTTCTCCGCAGCCCGCACCTCCTCCAGGGAACGAAATACGCGCATGGTTGCCGCTCCTCATGCGCCGGGCACCGCACAGAATCAATATGCGACTGAGATGGGCGACGATACGGGTGGACAGAGCGGAGTGGAGCGCAGAAGGGCGGTCCCAACGATAGGTACGGTGTCAGCGGGAGCGCCAAGTTCTGCTCACAATCCGCATCAATCAGTGCTTGGCACATTGTCCGGAACCCTAACACGAAGGGAAACTCTCAGCTGACGGGAACGCTCTTCAGACAGACAATGATGAATCTGGACTCGTTGAACTATTCCTGATAGCATGCGCACGTAAGGTTTGTATGCTTTGGATTCAACGGTGAGGTGTCCAAGAATGATACGCGCTTTTGTTGCCACCCGTGGTGCATCCCGTCTCCTTTTCGCTGCGATACTTCTCTTCCCTCTCCTCGCGGCCCAGGCTGACCCTGTCGTGGCAAATGTGCGCGCCAGCCAGCGCACGGACGGCTCCGGGCTGGTGGATGTCTACTACAACCTGTCTGGCGGCGCGGGGAAGATGTTCGCCAACCTCTATTTCTCCAGCGACAACGGCGTAAACTGGAACATCGTGCCGGCGTCCAGCCTGTTGTCGGGCGATGTTGGACCCAACATCCTCAACGGTACCGACAGGCACATCGTGTGGAATGTAGCGTGGAACGGCCCGGAATTCAGTGGCCCCAAACTAAAGCCAAGGTGTCCGTCGCCGAAACCGGACAAACCACAAGCGTTTTGCTTCCCGGTGAAGTGCCGTTGGAAGTAGTGGAGATCCCTGCCGGGTCGTTCACCATGGGGTCTCCCTATGATCCTGATTATCTTTACGAAAGTGAGACACCACAGCACACAGTCACCATCGCACAGCCGTTCCAAATTGGCAAGTTCGAGGTGACCCAAGCACAATGGTGGGCCGTCCTGGGCTCCATGCCGAGTCACTTCACTGGACCCAGCCTACCGGTAGAGAATGTCTCTTGGGATGACTGCCAAGGGTTCATTTCCAAACTGAACACCATGGGTAAAGGGAGCTTTCGCCTGCCCAGTGAGGCCGAGTGGGAATACGCCTGTCGCGCAGGATCGACCACGCGCTGGTATTACGGACAGGACCCCGCGACGTTGGGAGATTATGCGTGGTACAGCAACAACCAAACTTACCCCGTCGGGCAGCGACTGCCAAATGCCTTTGGACTTTACGACATGTCAGGAAATGTATGGGAATGGTGCCAAGACTGGTACCACTTCACCTATGAGGGCGCTCCGGGTGATGGTACTGCATGGATACTGCCAACATGGTCGTCTAGGGTGTTGCGCGGCGGCGCATGGAATGGCTATGCGAATTACAGCCGGTCGGCGTACCGTCACACTGACGTCCCAAGCAACGGCAACCCCGGCTACGGCATGCGTGTTGTGCGGACCCCCTGAAGCACGCTGTTTCTTTACGCTTTGTGGAACCCCGTAACGAAGTCCCTGGGTGGTGAAACACATGTTCAGCGAAATGACGAGCAGAACGGAAAGATATGCGGCCAGGAAAGAAGGCAAGGCGTTTTCCCTGGTGATTCTAAGCTTGCTGATTTTGGGCACTCCCTTTGCCCATGCGGGCGTGGGCGTGTCACCCGCCTTTGCATTGGACACGGCAAGCCTGTACCACAGCCCCGCAAGCGGCAGTTCGACCGCATTCACAATTAACACCGTTGGGCTGAAACTTAGTGTTCGCGAGGCGATTTCGGATGCGTTTTCCGTGGATACCACAAACGCGTTGTCTGTTAGTGCTACGCCCGCCACGGTAATCGCGGGCTTCTCCGGGGGGCAGTTTACTGTCCAAGTCGGGAATGCGGGGGGCTTTCCGGTTTCCTTTACTGCGTCCTCAAGCAATCCTTGGGTCGTGCTTGCCGCGGGCGACCGCAGCGGCGTATTGCCGATTCAGGGGAGCCGGACGCTGCGGCTGAGTGTTTCTTCCAACGTCTCCAGCAGCCCGCGCAGTGGGGTCATACATCTGGCGTTATCCGGCACTGCGCAGAGCGGGCTGGATGTCCTCGTCAGCCAGCAGGGTACGGCACCACCGGTTTCCGTGGCGGCGCTGCAAATCTCGCCCATTCCCGCCAGCGTTCAGGTCAACACTCCGGTCAACCTGACGGTCTCGGCGCGGACGTCAACCGACGGTCTTGCCGCAGTCAACGGCCAAGTCAACCTATATTCACAGATTTCAACCTGCGGGATTAATCTCTCCCATGTTTCCCTTGTCAATGGCCAGTGGCAGGGAAGTGTGAAATTCCTCCAGCCGGTCACCCGCACGCGGCTGGTCGGTCAAGGAACCTTTGGCGGCGTCTCTCTGCAGGCGGCCAGCAACACATTCAACGTAACGCGAAATGCCGCCGGAGACACCGGCAAACTGACGGTTACCGTAAAGAACTCCGCAGGCATGTTTGTATCTGGCGCAACGGTGCAGGTCTTGCATGATGACACTGGCGAACTGCTGGAACAGGGTGCCACGGGCAGTTCCGGTGGAGAACTCGGCGTCGCGCGCTTCACCCCGCCACCGGGCCGTTATCGGGTGAGTGCCGCGGCGCCGGATGGTTCCCTGAGCAAACGCGCACTTGTAGATGTGGCCGCCGGCAAGGAAACGCCGTGCAGTCTGGTTCTGGCGCAGAAAACGCGGGCCGTGTTGTTTGTGCCGGGCATCATGGGAAGCACCATGAAAGGCACGGCGGGCATGCCGTACCTTGCGGGAAGACCGGGGGAACCGAAAAACCTTGAACTGGCCAATCTCATGGCTATAGCCGTTGGCCAAACAACCGCTCCTTGGATTGGGGACTATGTCGGCTGGAAAAGGCTGGAAAACCTGCTGAGCGACCATTACATCGTCGTTCCCGCGCCCTACGACTGGCGGCTTCCAGTGGACAAAGCGGCTGCCCAATATCTTGTCGCCGCAATAGACGAGGCCAAGCGGCTTTCGGGCTGCGACAAGGTGGACATTGTTGCGCACAGCATGGGTGGATTGGTTACCCGGGCCTATATCGAGGGCGGCGGTTACCGTAACGACATAGACAAATTCGCCATGGTGGGAACCCCCAATACAGGATCTTCAAAGGCGTATTATATTTGGGAAGGTGGAGACCCGTTCGTTCCCCCCGACAAGGGAAGTTTCTATTGGAGTGTGCTGAGCAAGACCTACAACGCGATGTATCCGGGTCAGGAAACAATCTACCGCCATGTCAACCAGGGTTCCACCCCCGCACTCTATTCTGATAGTGTTTGTTACCAGCCGGGCGTGAGGGCGTTCGTTCACGCGGATGCTCCGGGTGTGGCCAATCTCCTTCCGGTGTATTCCTTCCTAGTTCCTGTATATCCGATCCTTATGTCTGAGGGCGGCCAGTCGGAGACTATTCTGGCGGCCGGTGCCGCAACCGGCGGCCCTCCCAACACGCTCATCTCCTCCATGAATGGAAACCTGACGCGCATTAACGCGCGGTACGCATGGAACAGAACCAGTTATCCGGACAAGGTCAAAGCAAGACTCTTTGCCTCCCAGGTGCTCTCCAATCCTGAACCCGCAGGGCCCGCCCCCGACAAGGTCACCATCAGGAACATTCACGTGCGCGTGTCTTCATTGGCGCAAGGCCTTTACGAATATGGGGAACCGGTGGACGACGGTTCTCCGACGCACACACCGGGTGACGGCACAGTGCCCCTAGCAGTCTGTGGTAAAAGCCAGCCGAGCCGACAGTATGGTTATAGCTATTAATCTGTTCTTATGATACAATGGGCGCGTGGTCAACGTGGGAGACGGCACGCATGGCAATG
>CAIJOU010000085.1 GCA_903822375.1 Candidatus Hydrogenedentota bacterium | reverse complement strand
GGGCCGTCTGGTAGAGCAGAAAACGCCCGTCGTCGGCGAGCAGCGTAAAGGCATCGTTGAACTCGGTGAACACGGTGCCGCCGGGTTCTTTGTTCCAAACAATTCCGTCTCGGGAACTGCCCAACATCCCACCGGCCTGTCCCTTCTCATCCGGCTGATCCCAGTACAACAACTTGTAGCCGGCGTCGATCTTGGCCATCTGAAACACGTTGAAACCGCCCCAGGTGGGTTTGAAGGGGGAGCGTCGCAGGCACACATTGTTGACCCCGCCCCAAACGGGCGGTTCCGCCACAGTGGGGACAAGACGCCAGACGCCGTCGCGTATTTCGCCGACACAAAGCGTGCGCTGGTCGGAGAAGTCCTTTTCGCCACTGTTCACCCGTTGATACCAGATGCGGGCGCAGTCATTGTCGGCTGTTGCGGCCACGGGTGCATACCAAAGTTTGGGCCGGTCGGGGTCCTTGGCGAAAAGCACCATCCCGGGCTGAGGCAGTTGAGCTTCGACCTTTATGCCGTGGGAGGCAATCAGGTCTTCGGACGACAAAAAGACAACAGGCGTGGCCGCATACGCGGCCATCGCGGCTGCCAAGATACAGGAAATAAACATGAACCTCTGACGCCTCCATGGGGTGCCGATGTCACGCTCGACAGACTATCAGGGAGGGGTGCGGTTTTCAAACGAGGTTGCCGGACAGTCCGGACTCTTCTTTATGGGCAGGCCAAATTCGTGATTGACGCCGGGAAAGAGAGCCAAGCGGAAGATTGGCGTAGCCAGGAGGTCGGCGACCTTCTTCGTCTGGAATTGAGCAACCCTCCTGTTTCGAGTACACTTTCCGTCAGATTACTGGACCATAGAAGAGGAACGTACTATGAATTTCGGCGCACGTGTGGCGGTATTTGGGGCGTGCATGATGGGTGCATTTTCATGTCTGGCCCAAAATGCGCCAGCAGGACTGACGATTGACACAATCATGAATGCGCCTTCCGAGGTGATTCCATCCGAAGGGGCCACGGCGAAGGGCCTTCAGTTCGACCGGAAATGGGACGGCGAGGTCTGCAAGTCAACCCTGACCAACACTGGCAAGAATGCGGTGCGCGTGAAGGAAATCGTGCTGGCCCGGGTGGCACACAACTACCCGCCGGAGACAGGCTATTATGGGGAAGGTTTCACGATGCTCTCCCAAACGGGCGGCACGCTGGGACATCCGGTGGATATCGGCGGCCTCACCGACCGCAACCACTACAAGATACCCCAACCGGCGGATGCCCTGACCGCATATGGAATGTTCACGCTGTTGCCCGCAAAGGACAAGGTGGTTACGATGGGTTTCACCTCGTGCCGGCGCTTCGTGGGCAAATTCTATCTTCGCAGCAACTCCATTGAGGCCGTGCTCGACACGGAGAACCTGGAGCTGGCGCCCGGCGAGTCTTGGACCCTGGAAGGCCTTTGGATTGGCACCGGGCCGGACCGCGAGGCGCTGCTTGCGGCTCTGGGCGATTTGATCAAGGGAAACCATCCGCCCATCTGCAAGGCACCGGTGCCGACCGGCTGGTGTTCCTGGTACTGCTTTAGTGCGATGGTCACGGCGAAGCAGGTCGAGCGGAACCTCGACTTCATCGTCAAGAACATACCGGAACTGCGGTATGTGCAAATCGACGACGGGTATCAGTCGGCGATGGGCGACTGGTTGCAAACGGGCAAGGCATTCGGCGGCGGCATCCGTAATGTGCTCAAACAAATCCAGGACGCCAGACTGGAGCCGGCCATCTGGGTCGCACCATTTATCGCCGAGGAGAAGTCCCAGGTGTTCCAGGAGCATCCGGACTGGTTCATCATGGACGCGGACGGCAAGCCCCTACGCTCGGACGCAGTCACCTTCGGTGGATGGCGCAACGGTCCCTGGTATGCAATAGACGGAACCCATCGCGAGGCGCAGAAGCATTTGGAGCAGGTCTTCCGCACCATGCACGACGAGTGGGGCTGCACTTACTTCAAACTGGACGCCAATTTCTGGGGTGCCATGCACGGCGGACGATTCCATGACCCCAAGGCCACCCGTGTGGAGGCCTACCGCCGGGGCATGGATGCCATATTGCGCGGAGCCGGGGACAGTTTTGTGCTCGGCTGCAACCATCCGCTCTGGCCGTCGCTGGGCGAGGTCCACGGTGCACGCACTTCGGGCGACATCGACCGCTCCTGGGGAGCCTTCCGAGGCACGATGCGCGAGACCTTCCACCGCAACTGGCAGAACGGCCGCTTCTGGTGGAATGACCCGGACTGTGTGCTCTTGTACGGCAGCAAGAAGTTAACCGATGCCGAATTCCTCTTCCACGCCACCGCCATTTATATGACCGGTGGAATGACGCTTTCCGGCGACGACCTGCCCCGTCTCACGCCGGAGCGGTTGGCCATACTCCGAAAACTCGTGCCGTCCACGGGTGTTTCGGCCCGCTTCGACGACAACAGCTTCCGTGTCGGCCGCGTGGAACTGTCGGACAAGACGATGGTCGGCGTGTTCAACTGGGATGATGCGGCGCAGAACATCGTCGTTGCACTTCCAAATTCCGTCAAGGTCACGGATTATTGGACGGACCAGACGATATCGACAAGCGACAGCGCCGTTGAACTGAACATGCCGCCCCATTCCGCGCGGTTGCTGAAGTGCATTAGATAGAATTGACCGGGTAATTCAGCGGAAACACAAAGTGAACATTCGGAATATCTTAATTTGCACGCTGCTGGCGCTGGCCGCCGTGGGGACACGGCTCTATCAACTTGACCGGGAATCGATCTGGTTTGATGAGTCCGTTTCCGCCTATGAGCTTCATCCCGATATCACACTGACGGATTACCTGAAGAATGTCAGACAACCCGACCCGACCGAGGATCCGTTGTATTTCAGTTGCCTTTGGACTTGGAGCAGGGTGTTCGGCTGCGGTGAACTGGCCTGCCGCTGGTTGTCGATTCTGCTCGGTTCATTTTCGGTGGCATTCGTCTACCTTTGCGGCAGGGAGTTTTTCGAAAAAGAGGCCGAACGGGTGGCGGTGGGGCTGTGCGGCGTGCTGAGCCTCACCAGCATTTTCTATTCCCAGGAAGTGCGCATGTGCTGGGCTCGTGGGGAACCATCAATGTCTTTGAGATCTCCCCTCCCCCGCAGGCCGCACCCATAACGCCGTAAATGTGGCGCACGACCCTCGGTGACCGCCGCGGCACTGTGCACAAAAAGAACAACGAAAACAGGATGGTCAAGAATGACGATCCATCGCAGAGAGTTTCTGAAACGCGCCGCTTGGACCACGTCCAGCCTCACCGCCGCAGCCGCATCCGGGTGCCGGACATCGTCCCCAACCAAGAGCTCGAACAAACGGCCCAACGTGCTGTGGCTCATGACCGACGAACAGCGCACGGATTCGCTGGGATGCTACGGAAACTCCTGGGCTGTTTCCCCCCATTTGGATGCCTTTGCCCGCGAGGGCGTCGTGTTTCGCAATGCACTCACCGGATCTCCGCTGTGCACGCCCGGACGATGCGCGCTGTTGACGGGACAGTACCCGGCTGAGACGGGGGTCTGGACCAATCACGGACAGCCCTCGGGACCGTTGGAACATTTGACCAACGTCATGGCGCAGGCCGGATACCGCACGGCGAGTTTCGGCAAACAGCACTACGACACGCAGAACCGCGCGTGGCAGGACCAGGAACAAATCACGCTTTCGGACGCCGTGAATTACTTCAGCTATGCGCCGCAGTATCCGATGGACCGTTACGACGTGGTTCAGTATCCCGGACCGCCCTACAAGTGGATCTTCGGCGGACGCTACCCTGAACCTGTCGAGCACACGGCCGAATACCACGTCGTGCAAAAGGCCAAAGTTTGGCTGGGCGCATTGCCGCAGGACAAACCCTTCCTGCTTCAGCTTTCATTCAACGCGCCGCACACGCCGGTTTCGGTTCCGGAGCCCTTTGACACCGCAGTACCGGAGGAATCCATTCATTTAGCACCGGAAACCGAGGGACTGCCAGACTATGCTCCGGAACCGCTGCGTCAACTGTACGGCATGGCCCGATCGGACCGGCTTTCGCCGGAGCAGATTCGAAAAGCCCGGCGTTACTACTACGGGCTGACCGCGTTCGTCGACCATCTCTACGGCGAGTTTCTCGCCTGGATGCGCGCGCAGGGACTTCTCGAGAACACCATCGTGGTGTACGTGTCAGACCATGGAGCGCATCTCGGCGACTTTGGCATGTTCCAGAAGCAAACCTTCTTCAATCCGGCGCTGAATGTTCCCTTCTTCTTCTGGTATCCGACGGGTGTTGCGGGCGGAGTGACTTTGAACACGCCGGTTTCGACCACGAGTCTCATGCCTACGGTGCTGGAACTGGCGGGAGTGGAGTTGCCGGAACGCGTCCGCGGACGAAGCCTTGCCGGAGCACTTGCAAAGGGGAAGGAGCCGCAGGCAAGACCCGTCTTCAGCGGACACACGCTCAGTTCATTCAATCTGTGTCCTGCCAAGCTGAATGTCGCGGTGCGCGAAGGCGATTGGAAACTGTCCAGTTGGAACACGCCGGACCCTGCGGGGAGAACCCTGGTGAATCTTGCGGACGATCCCCATGAGCGCCGCAACCGCATGGACGACTCCGCCTGCCGCGAAGTTGCGCAACGCCTGTCAGCGCACCTAGAGGGGCATCTCGCCGCCGGTCGCGCCCCCGACCCAAACGCAGTGTGATTTGCGGCTACGGAACCGGCACGATGCAGGACCCGCCGTTGCTGCGGGCAAAAGCCATGATCAGGGCCGCGCTTCGGCTGTAAGCCTGTACGCCGCCCTTGACGCGGTTGGCCTTGAGATACATATCATTGACCCTGTTTTGTATCTGGCTGACTTTGCCAACATGCGCCCGGTAATAGGCGTTCATTTCCTCCAGGTCGCGCTTGACACCGGGACAGCGTTCCTTGGCGACAGCTTTGGCCCGTTCCATGTCGCGCTTGCCCAATTCCCCCACCAACTGCCGTTGGGCCATCAAATAGGCGGAATACCGGGCATAGGGATTGCCGCTGGAGGCGCACACGAGAAAACCGAAGAAATTGGCCTCGTCCTCACTGGTCACGCCGCGTTGATGGGCCTTTTCATGGCCGACCACCTCGGGCATGTTGCAGGCGGGAATGTTGCGGTTGTAGTTGGCCTCGCCGGTCCAGGGCGTGTACTCGCCGGAAATAAGCTGCGCGCTCATGATGAAAGAGGCAAGCACCGGTTTGGCCGGGCCGCGTGACACTGCGAAAGATGGATGCAGGTTTAGCCGTTCGGCCACGACATAATAGGCCGTGTCAATGTCACGGTCTATTTCAGCCATGGACACGGGCGGCGTGCTGGGACGGCCGATATCCCCGCTTTTGAAAAGGTGTTCATATTCCCGGTTATCTGCCGCCACGAGTTCCCGGCATACCTTTTCCAGTTCCGCCGTTTCCCCATCCGGCTCCGGAGTCTTGGCCCATTGCTGCCAGTGCAACCGCGTAATCAAATCTGCGCGGTCATAATTGAGCCCCCAGACCGCGTAAAAAGAAACGAGGATAAACCCGACAAGCGCTCCCGTCTGGAGCGCACCGCATCCCAGGGCATTAAGCAGACGACGGCGTCCCCGCATAACCTGCCACAGCGCCCGCAAAGCCAAGAAAAGCAACCAGGTCACCAGCAAGGCAACCACAAGCTCCATCAACGACCATGGATACCAGCTTGTTATCGCAGCGAGCGTGCGGCCAATCCACTGCCCGATGTGCTCGGTGTACACAACCTCCACAAAACGGGGAAACCGCGCCAGCACGCCGGCAAGCACGAGCGAAACCACCCCTGCCGCCAACCAGACCAGGCATCGCATGGCGTGCAACGGGCGGTCACATTCGCGGGGTTCCCACATCCAACCCCGGACCCGGTCTCGAAAGTTCCCGCTCATTTCCCCGCCGCCACACTGGCGCCGAGCGCGATCTCTTCCTCCTGCAGGAGTCTGCCCAGTCCGTCGCCATAGAACGAGGCGGTGGCTTCATAGCCGCTCTTGCGATATTCGTCGGCGGTCAGGATGTAGCCGATGTGGTCCGTGGTCAGCGCGGCCACGCAGGGATGGGCAATGCCGTCCTTGCGCAGCGCGTCCTTGACGGCCGTGCCGATCTCGCAGATGGGCTCACCCGGGAAGGTCATCATCTGGAAGTCGTTCAGGCGGAACCCAAAGATAGGCGCCTGATCGGGGAACATGACCTTGAGCAGCAGGTCAATCTGGTCCTGGGTGACCTTGTACTCATCGCCGGCGATCTTGATAAAGTCGGGCGCGCTCTTGCGCTCGGGCAGCATTACCCACTTGGACGCGACCGTAAACGCGGTCACGGGTTTCGTGTCGATATGCTCAGCAAGACGCCACGCCGCGATGCCCACCTCGCGGCCGTAATTCCAAGCCTTCTCGTAGGGACTGCCCGCGTTCTTGCCCGTGGGGGCGATGTCGCCCTCGGCGCCGTTGGCGTACATGCAGACGACGTCCCCGCCCATCAGGTCCTCGACCGTGCGCTGCATGCTCCCGGCCCATTCGCTGGAGACGAGCATCTCGGTCTCGTCCACAAAGGTGCCATGGGCGGTGTAGTTCACAAACACGGCCAGTGCCTTGCCGTCGGTCTTGTCCAAGCGCAGCGCGGTCAGCTGATCGTCGACGCATTTTGCACCGCGACGGTTGTGGTTCATGTTGGGCAGTGCCACCACGTCCGACCCGGCGGTCACGGGCTGCAGCGCCGCATTGGCGGCAATGAGCGCCTTGGCGAGCCGGTCGGTGACAAAGTTAAGCATCGGTTCGGAGAAGATGCCGATGTTGGGGTTGTCCGCGATATTGCGGCGGTCCAGGGCGAAGCCTTCCAGCCCCGTGTGCGTATGGCTGGCGCAAACCATCGTGCGGGCTATGGGCAGTCCCTCGATATGGGCTTTCGTAAGCGACTCCTCCACCATCCCCACGGGAACACTGCACGTGTCGATGGTAATAAGCGCCGATTTCTGGCCGTTGTATTCCAGCACCAGCACCTTGCCATAGATGGTGTCCAACGTGCCCTCGGCCGGTTTGCCCTCGCGCGCGCCGTAGCCGCCAAGTTCGGTGGGGATCTTGGCCTCCATGGGATTGATGCTTTCCCGTGCAACACCCGCCCGAAGTTGGGCCGTGGCGGAAAGGCTGACACAGACCAGAAGTAGCGCCGTGAACCGCATTACCGGATCTCCTGAGGTTGTGGAACGCTTCACAGACTATGCCAAGCCGGGTTGGGGTTTCAATAGGGAGGCAAACGACTGGGATTCATGGGAAACATGGAAGTAATGGGACGAATGGTACCTGGAGGGGGCGGCGTTCCCAAGTTCCCCTTCCAGATAGGGGTACTCGGCGAAAGCCAACCAGGGGATGCTCTTTGGGGTCCCCCTCCGAAAGCTGCAACAGCGAAGCGACGGGACCTCCTCTGGTTCTCCTTTAAAGGGGGCGGCCGCGACGCGGCGGGGGATGTTGCTCCTCCTCTGAATTCTCAATTCTCCGTCCCCGGCTTCGCCCGCCCGCATTCCCCGTGCTAAACTCCTCCCATTCCGCCGACCCACAGGAGTACCCCGTTTATGACCTTCGACGACATCGTTTCCGCCCGGCACTCGGTGCGTGCCTTCGACCCTGCCCGTCCCGTGCCACCGGAAGACATCATGGCCCTGATTGAGGCGGCCCGGTGGGCACCATCGGCCTGCAACAGCCAGGTCTGGCGCTTCATCGCCGTCACCGACCCGGAACGCATCCGGCAAATCTGCGCGCAGGGCATGGGTCCCATCCTGCGCAACAAGTTTATGCGCGATGCACCGTTAATCATTGTGGGCTGCGCCGAACTGGACATCGTCGCCAACAAGATCGGCACCAAGTTCACCGGCATCGAGTATTACCAACTGGACATGGGCATTGCCATGGAGCATATCGTGCTCAAGGCCACCGAACTGGGCCTGGGCACCTGCTGGGTCGGCTGGATTAACGAGGAGAATCTGCGCAGCACACTCGGCATCCCAAAACATGTGCGCGTGATGGCATTGATTGCCGTGGGCTATTCCACCGAGACAGCCCCGTCCAAACGCACGCGCAAACCGATGCGCAAGATTCTCTATGCCGACCAGTGGGGCAAAGCATTCCATTGAAATACGCCCGCCAAGAAGGCGGGCGCTGTGTCCGAAAGATGACGGCCGCGGGGGCCGTCCCACACTTGCGTCATTCGCTTTTGAGGACGTTGGGCGTGGTGGGGGACGTGGTGTTGTTGCCCATGCCCTTTTCCACCGACTCGATGCGGCGGCCAAGTTGGCGAACCTCTTCCTGCCATGCCGCGGGGATGGTGGCGACGCAAACGTGGGCGCCTTTACCGAGCTTGTAAGAGCCGCCGAAGATGACCTGGTCGCCCTTGCGGTCCCAGCCGACTTCGGGATGGGCACCGCTTCCGTAGGTACGGTGCCCGGCGGTGAGCAGGTGCGGCCGCGCGGTCAGCCCTTCAAAGAGCATGATGTCACCGTGCCAGTTGTCCCCGGCAGCCCAGCGGCCGTCAGCGCTGCCGGAGGCGTGCCACCAATTGCGCTTGGAAATGGTCGCGTTGTCCAGATTGGGAAACCAGGCACCCTCGCCAATGATGCGCACCTGGCCGGTGCGCACGTCCAGGGTCTTCACATGGGAATCCTCGGTGGGCTTGGCATGGGTCCCGCCGCAGAAGAGCATGAGATCGTTGACCCACCAGGACTCGTGCGTGACGAGTTCGCCGTCGCGCTCGACATAGGGCGCCCAGGGCTTGCCGTCACGAATGTCGACCACCCAGAGACGGATGGGCGCGTTGGCAAAGCTGATCCAGTTGGGGTTGGTCACGCTCCACTGCACGTGGCTGACGCCAAGCGTGGTTCCCGGGGGCATGCCGCAGACGCGCTTGACCGTGCCGTCGTCCGTACTGATGGTGAAGACGGCGGAGGACTTGGCATTCTCGGGGTCCGCGCCTCCGGTGGCCAGAAACCGGCCGTCACAGTTTTCGTTTAACTGGCCAATGGTGCCGTTCATCTCGCAAAGGAGGCGCTGCCTTGCCCACACTTTCGACGGCGTCTTTGCGGGTTCTTTGGATGCCTCTATTTCGAAGGCGATTTCGAGCACGCGCGGCCCGGCCATGGTGTACACGGCTGGATGGTTTACGGCGGCCGTCG
>CAIJOU010000084.1 GCA_903822375.1 Candidatus Hydrogenedentota bacterium | reverse complement strand
TCCTGCATGTTGGCCTGGTCGAGGCAGGCACCGGTCAGGTCGGCGTCGGCCAGGTTGGCCCCCTCCAGATTGGCTCCGGTAAAATTGCCGCGCTCGATTTTGGCCCCGACAAATATGGCGCCGCGCAGATCGGCACCGCACAGATCCGCGCCGTACAGATAGGCCCTGCGCAGGCCGGTGTGGCGCAGGTCGGCGCCCCGAAAGCACATGTTGCTCATCAGCGCGCCGTCCAGGCTGGCCGCGCGCAAATCGGTGCCCTCAAAGGAGACGCCGCCGATGCGGGCCTCGCGGAAATTCACCTCGTCCAGTTTGGCCCCGGAGAGAACGGCTTTGCGCAGGTCGGCGAACTCAAGCTGCGCACGGCTGAGCACGGCGTTGGTCAGGTCGGCCTCGAACAGGCTCGCTCCATGGAGGTTTGCGCCGGCAAGCGACGCGCCGTCGAGCTTGGCGCCGTCGAGGCGCGCTTCCTTGAGATTTGCCCCCTCAAGGTTCGCGCCCGAAAGCACCATCCGCTGGAGAAGCGCCCCGGACAGGTCCACCTTCTTGTAGTCGCTGGGACCGCGCCACGCATTCCACGCCTGCGGGCCCTGGCGCAACACGTTCAGGCATTCCGCGTCAGCCATTTTTTTCATCCCTTTCCGCTGGTACATGATTATACTAGGGTGCGTGCGCGGCAACAACAGCCGCGGATGTTTTGTGTTTGGCGGTCCACTGGGATATCTTTGGGCGGAGCATACGGCCGGCCTGTGCGCAACAGAATGGAAAGGGAATCGGGTGAACGAGGCTACACAGCATATCCAGCAGGTGCTGGCCCATGTCCGCAGGGAGGCGGCCAAGGTGATTATCGGGCAGGGGGATGTCATCGATCAGGCGCTCATCGCCATTTTTGCGGGACGCCACGCGCTGGTGGAGGGGGTGCCGGGTGTGGCCAAAACGCTGCTGGTGCGCACGCTGGCGCAACTGCTGGGGTGCCCGTTCCAGCGGATTCAGTTCACGGCCGACCTTTCGCCGACGGACATTATCGGAACGAACGCGTTCAACCCGTCGACCAACGCTTTCACCCTGCTGAAAGGCCCCATCTTCACCACTTTTCTGCTGGCGGACGAGGTCAACCGCGCCCCGGCGCGCACCCAGTCGGCGCTCTTGCAGGCCATGCAGGAACGGCAAGTGACGATTGACCGGCAAACGTATCCCCTGTCGCCCAATTTTGTCGTCTTTGCCACACAGAATCCCGTAGACGCGGAGGGGACATTCACGCTGCCGGAGTCGCAAAAGGACCGGTTCCTAATCAAGATCCTGATGGACTATCCGAACGAGAGCGAGGAACTGGAGCTTGCTACCCGGACGTTGACCAAGAACGCGCCGGAAACACTCATTGACAGCGGCGTGGTCCGTCCGCTGCTCACCACGGAACGGTTGACGGAACTGCGCGCCGCATTGGAACAGATCGTGACGCGGCCGGAGATCGTGCGGTATGCCACTGCGCTGGCGCGGTTTACACGCAACCACAGCGCAATCAAGGTGGGCGCGGGCCCCCGGGCGACACAGGCGCTGCTGCTTTCAAGCCGGGTGCATGCGGCGCTGCGCGGCCGCGACGCCGTGACCGCCGAGGATGTGCAGCGCATGGCGTTGGCCTGCCTTGAACACCGTCTGATATTGAAGCCGGAATTCGTGGCAAAAGGGCTGACCTGCGCCGAGGCGGTAACGCATGTGCTGCAAAGCGTGCCCGCACCGCGGTAAAGGACAGGCGCGGAGCGCCCTCGGTTCCGCTTACGGCTTGGCGGCCGACATATGGGCCGAGATCAGGGCGTCCCGCGCCTCGTTGAAACTTGGCCAAATCGCGTGGGTCATTTTCGGCTCGTTGACGATGCGTTTTGTGCCGGGCACGTTATTGTACGCGGCATACACGGAGGACGGCCGGCACACGTCGTCGATGAAGCCGACCGCAAACACTGCTTCCGCCTTCGTGCGGGTGGCAAAGTTCATCGCATCGAAGTAGCGCGCGGTCTGCAGCACCTGCGGGTCCGGCGCGCCCTTGTCATCGTGAGGCACCAGGCGCGGCCAGCCGCACACGCGGGCGGTATGCTCGCACATGGCAGGCACATTGGCCGCGAAAGCGGTGACACGCGGGTCGAGTCCGGCGGCCGCGATCGACTGGCCGCCGCCCTGGCTGGTGCCGCACACGATCATCTCTTTTCCATTCCACTCCGGCTGCGCCGTCAGGAAATCCATCGCCCGGATGAGGCGCAGGTACATTCCGAGGAAGTAACAGGTCTCACGGCTGTCCCGACCTTGGTTCGGGTAGTCCTTGAGACGCCCGGCACCCAGTTCGTCATAGTATTCCTTCGGCTGTCCGTTCAGAATTCCGTGGGCATTGATGTCGAGCGCCAGCATGCCCCTGGCTGCGAAATCGACAGGCTTGTCGGAACTTCCCACTCCTGCGCCATGCACCGACAGCAGCGCAGGCAGGCTCTTGCCGGCCGTACCTTTCGGGCGCGCCAAATACCCTGACACCGGCGCACCGCCGGTGCAATCCAATTGAAGGTCAAAGCACTCGACCGACTCATTGGGCGAGTCTACCGGCGTCAGGCGCGCGTTCATGGGAAGCTTCGCCAGTTCCGCCTTTTTTCCCTGCCAAAACGCGTCGAAATCGTCCGGAACCGGCAGGCTGGGTTTGATGTCCAAAGGATCGAGCCCCGCGCCCCCCACGGCCGTGACGGCCGTGCCGTCCGGCCCCGCGAACGTGACCGTACAGCGCAGGAATCCCGGTTTGTCCAGCGTGCCCGTAACCGGGGCCGGGGCGCCCCCCAGGGCAAGTTTCCCCTGGCCGACCGCGTCCGCGCCGTCGTTCGTCAGGACATAGGTCACTTCTGCGGCGGGCACCTGCTCATTCCCCCGCGTCAGCGAGACGGTAAACGTGACAGTCTCGTTCACGTGATACAGGGCGTCCGCCCGGTCCGTGGCCACATCGAGCCTATACGCCTCCTGCGCCCACACCGGGAAGGCCAACACCAGCAATACGAGCATTGGATACAGTGTCTTGCGTCGCATCAACCGTCTCTCCGTCGAATCACCCGCGCGGTGACCTGTGTTAGAGAAAGAGCTCGCCATGCGCACATCGACGCCCAAAAGGCCGCCTGAAAGTTGCGCAGGTCTTCCTCTTTCATCACATTTCAGGATGAATCTTACAGGAAGAGGCGCCCCCGTCCAAAGGAATAATCGGGCACCGCGCCCTCTGCCGACAACAGCAACGCTTGTAGTGTGCCTGATTTGTCACGATTCGTTGCTTTGAAGAAGTCGCCCATGTGACAACTGCAACGTTCCACGACCGCCATGAAGCAATGTCGCGGATTGGAAGTGCAGGTATCCGCCGGTTCGCGTCGCTATTTCGCTTTCGGCAACTGCTGAGGAAGTGTAAGAGCACACTCAGCGGCACGAGCCTTGTCATTCACAGCGAGAGACAGACCAAGGCGGTTATGAAATGGGAGCGCGCATGCCATGGTCATGTTGAAGGTTGACCAACAGGTATGATGGCCGCGCCAGCCCTATGCCGTCCTCACGCAGTAACCACCGCCGACACGTGGAAGAATCGATTATGCCTGTTGGCGTGCTTTGAGTAAGAGGTCGCGTGGGAGAACGATTATGAATATGATCAACCACGATGTTGAGCTGGAGTGTAAGGACTTCCTTAATCGTCTCTTCGACAGCCACACCGACGACGCGCTGCGGAAGAGAGCGTTGAAGGCACTGCGGTTTGTCATGGCCGGCGACAAGCGGTTGGCAGGGAATTACCGCTATAGAATCACAACAACTCCATGCAAACAAAAGGACATAAGGGACACGGGCGCTCTCTGACGTGGGCCAGCGCGTTGCCTGTACCCTTCTTGGTGGCACTGGCAACCCTTATCCTTCTCGCGCGGTCGTTACCAAAGTCCGGCTACGGCGAGTTCCGGTCAATTCTTCATGGAGCACAGGAAGACCGGGAAAGACGTGCCCGTGCGGTAGAACAAGCCCGGAGTGACCTGCCGCAAGGCGCGGTTATCGGGCCTGAATGGAATTATCGGTCCATCCTGAAAGACTTTGATGGAGGCCGCCTTGATGCCCTGATGTGCCTGGTCGGAAATTACGTGAATGGCACGGATGGAATTTCCGCCGATGGGAAGGAAGCCATCCGCGCGACACTGGCTGAGGGGCGCATGGTCCCGGATGGAAGCCCTTTCTATTTCTCCTTCACCCTGGAAGAGGCCGCAAGCGGGGAACTCCGGGCACGCCTGGTCAGATTCCTCCGTCAATCCAAGCCCCTCAAGGAATTCGAGGCGGCCCAGGCGTTGGACATGCTCCAAGACATTCCCGACACCTATCACAGTCCCCTCGAATCCAATCTCGTCAAAATCACCGTGCTCCTGGCGTGCCGGGCGTCGTTTGAGTTCGCGTACGTATACGCATCTCCCGCCCTCGAAACCCTGTTCAGCGGCTATGCCATGCTGGTTTGTTCGGGGACTGGCCGCAGTGCCAGACCCCCGGCAAACATAGAGAGGCGGAACCACTCATCGCATGGCCCCGCCTCCGATTTCATTATCCCTTCTTGCCATCTTGTGTTTCAAAGACAATTTCGAGCTTTTCCCCGGCATGTCCCGAGCTTCTCGCATTGAATTGAGGAAATACGTACCGCGTCGGGAAACAGTCGTAAAACGTGAACACACGATTGTTGGCCGGTTTTCCGCGAGGTGGAGGAAGATTCACAAGAGTGGGGCTCTCCCGCAGGCTTATGGCCGGTTGCCATGGTTTGCCGGCAATGGTGTCTGTGATCCACTGGAGCATGTCCTTGCGACTGCCCGTCATGTGACCCTGCAACACCAGTGGTTCGAAGCGGAGATGCCCGGGTATGTCCGTCCGAAACTTGGTGCCCGCATACAAGAACGAACTCAGAAAGGCCAATTCGCCGCCGGACCATGTGTCCCAATTTCCATCGAAATCCACGGTCCCATTGGCATTCGGAAACCCAAGCGAAACGTTGCCCGGTGTCTTCGGGGTGCCTTCTATTCCGGGTAAAAGCTCGATGGCGCCAATTCCGACCTCCAGCGTCCCTCCGTCGCTTACCACGCCGTTTGACAGCGTTGGTGGTTTATATCGCACAGGCCAACATTCAAAGAAGTTGTACCGCCCCGCTTCTTCGCCTGCATCGTTGTGGAAGATAACACTGATGCTCCTCCGGTCTGTCTTTCCCTTTGTCGTATCGATGTACCATTGGTACAGGAAATCCGTATCGGGCCCTGGCGCAAGCGTCAGGCGCGCATTGCCCCAATGTGCTTGGCCGGGGCTGTAAAGCCGGTAGCCTGCTTTTGCGGCTGCCGCCAAATCAGGGGGATCGTCCGGTGACGGCACAGCGACCGCCTGGTAGTCAATGACGATGTCATCGATCTGGACCTCAAGGACATCTGTGATGACTTGTGGCGTTTCGCCGGGGTTGGCAATTTGCACCTGAAATGATGCTTGGCCTTGCGCTGAAGCCCCGAGGCACACAAAACCGAGAATCACGAGGGCGACTGGTCCCGCACCCACATGGATTGACTTCTTCATGGAGCATTCTCCTTTCTGTTAGGAACGCAACATAATAAGAATCCAACGAGCGTCATTGTCGCAAAATTCCCCGTTAGAGCAATCTGGTGCTGATTGATGGCCTTGAGAAGGAGGCTGTTAGGCAAATTCCAAGATGGATCTTTAGTCTCGATAACTTCAAAAGGCTTCTCACTGATATGCCCGTGATGAGGGGGACATCAACTGAAGCAATCCCTCAAGCGCGGCAAGAAGTTCTAATCCCGAACGGGGTCTGTGGGTAAAAAGACTGTAAGCCGCTGGAAAACAAGGGCAAGAAAATGGTTCACCTGGTGGGACTCGTCCCCCAACCGCTTGGTCCCGAAGGTAAAGTCTAATCTATGGTTATCAGGTCAATTGGACGATGGCTTTTCGTCCAGACCAGGATTCGGCCAGAAAGGCTCAGACGGAGAGTGTGGATTCCAAACGCTCTGCCCCTGCAATCACTTCTTTGATGCGCTTGCCAGGATGGTAGGACACCATCCGCCGCTCAGATACCGGAACCTGCTCTCCTGTACGTGGATTGCGTCCGATACGGGAGGCACGGAACTTTGCCTCGAATAGGCCAAACCCCTCAGTTCCCAACAGAGTCATTCGACAAGGGATTTCGTAATGGCCCCAAACCCTTCCTGCGAAGTGTCCACAAGAAATTGCGGGATACTTTCAGTTCTTTGGCAAGTTCATCCTCAGTTAGTAATTGGGACATGGTATGTCTCCTTGTGTTTCGGGCCGATTGGCCGTCTTTGGAGGTTTACATACATTTGTCCAGACTTCAGAAAATCACCGTGTCCTGCGGAGAACCGCAGGTGAAAGCTGGTGTGCGGTGACTAGAGCACTTTAATTAAATATGCCTACGGTGTTATACTGGGGGCATGAGAGCTACTTCCATTGACCTTCGCAAGCGTGTCGTGGCCGCGCGCGTGGTAGACGGCCAATCCATGGGACAGATTGCCGAGCACTTCAGGATT
>CAIJOU010000083.1 GCA_903822375.1 Candidatus Hydrogenedentota bacterium | reverse complement strand
CCATGGCGGGTTTCCAGTAGGATTCCCGCTCCTGCTCGAAGGGCCAGTTGCCCATCCATCGCAGCTGCCGCACCCTGCGGCCCACGGCCTTGCTTTGCGTCGTGAGCATGCCGCCTTCACCGAGCGTGGTGATGTTCTTCTGCGAATGGAAACTGAAGCACCCGAAATCGCCGAAGGTGCCGGCACGTTTCCCCCTGCACCTTGCGCCGGGCGCCTGCGCGCAGTCCTCCACCACCAGCAGGTTGTGTTTTTTCGCCAAGGCCATAATGGGGCCCATGTCCGCCGTCATGCCGTACAGATGAACAACCACCAGCATGCGGGTTCGGTCGGTCACCAGAGGCGCCATCGTGTCGGCGGAGACAACACGCGACTTCGGGTCAATATCCGCCCAGACCAGCGTGGCGCCCGTTCGGGCAAAGGGTACGGCCGACGAGACGAAGGTGTGTGCCGGGATAATGACCTCGTCGCCGGGGCCCAGGCCGGACAGAATCGCCGCCGACTCCAACGCCGCCGTCGCGTTGCAAAGCGCCACGGCGTCCTCGCTCCCGATGAACTGGGCAAACTCCTGTTCAAAGGCAGCCCCCTCGGGGCCCGCCGCCAGGGTCTTGCCCTCGCGCAGTACACGCAGAACGGTCTGTTCTTCTTCTTCGTTCAGCCGTGTTTGTATCGCCGGCAGTTCAATCATTGTACCCATTGACTCCTCCTGTCTTGTTTGGTTCAGCATGCCTCTAGTTCGGAAAGACTGTTATCCAGGTGATGGCGCAACAAGTTTCGGGCAAGTTCCGCGTCGCGCGCGGCAATGGCCTTGGCGATGGCCTTGTGTTCCCAAATCGCGTCGGACGACACCGTGCGCCAATTTGGATTCTTCTGAACCGCCACAAGAAAGTAGTCCGACAGCACCGCGTGCATGCCCGAAATCAACGGGTTGCCCGACATCTCCAGAACGAGACTGTGAAACGCGAGTTCGGCATCGTCCGCTTCTTCGGTTTGACCTTGGACGGACGTCACCGCCTCAAAATGTTCGGCGATACTTCCCAACCGGCTGATTTGGTCTTCCGTGGCGTTGGCCACTGCAAGGCCGATGGTGCCCAGTTCCAATGCATAACGCAGTTGGGCAAGCGCCTGAACGCTCTCGCCGCCGAGACTGCGCGCATAGAGGGGCAGCCAATTCTTCATCAGGTCCTGCGCGTCCGGGCGGTGCATTACCAACCCGACCCGCTGCCGCCCTTTCAGCAACCCCAGTGCCTGCAGTTGGCTGGATGCCTCCCGTGCGATCGTCCGTGACACGCCATACTCGGCCGCAATCTGATCGACGGTCATGAACACCTCGCCTTTCGCAAGGTTCGAGTCCATGATCCGCGACCGGATCTTCTCCACCAGATCGTTGGTCAGGTTACCAATAGTCTCGTTCTTTTTGCGCATCATGGCGAATATAATAGTACTTATTTGACTGTTAGTCAATGATAACAAGCTATTTTGTACTCGAAGTTAATGATAAATACGATTTATTTGCGTATAGACCGCCAACCCCGACGGAAAATGGGTCGCGGTCGACAACTGGCACGGAACCGTGGCGCTGTTCAACGGAAAGATCACGGAAAAGGAGGTCCTGACCACCGGACACCGCACTTACGGCGCAGGGGAATCGCATTTGCACGTGGGTTGGGACAACACCGAAAGCCGGGTCGGATTTACGTCGCACAAACCGGGCAACCCGAATGTGTGCGTCGGTATTGTTCCTGAAGGCTGGAAGGGCGTAGGATTCCCCGCGGCGATTCCCGCATCTCCCTGATTTTTTCGGCGGTGCATGTGGGGAACCGACCGCCAGCGACAGCGCTGGGAGGTCCTGCCTGTTGTGCCAGGGCAGGGCCGCCACGCGAGAACAAGAACCATCTGACCACAAGGAGCTGTGAACATGGAGATGTCCCGCAGGAAATTCCTCGGCGCCTCGGCCGCCGCCGTAATCGTGGCCGGCACGAGGGCCAAGGGCAAGGTGTTTGGCGCCAACAGCCGCGTCCGCGTGTGCGTCATGGGCCTTAACGGGCGCGGCAAGAGCCATCTGGGCGCCTACACCAAGCTCGACGACGTGGAGGTCGCAACGCTGTGCGACGTTGATTCCACGCTCTTTGACCCGACCATCAAGAAGTTCTTCAAGGACGGGTCGGCGCCGAAGACCGAGACCGACATCCGCCGCGTGCTGGAGGACAAGGACATTGACGCAGTGAGCATGGCCACGCCGAACCATTGGCACTCGCTGGGCGCCATTTGGGCCTGCCAGGCCGGCAAGGACGTCTATGTGGAGAAACCCATGACCCACAACGTCTTTGAGGGCCGTAAAGTGGTCGAGGCCGCAGAGAAATATAAGCGCATCGTGCAGCACGGCACGCAGCTGCGCAGCAACCCCGGCTTCCGGGAGGGCATCCAACTGCTGAAAGACGGCATCATCGGCGAGGTCTACATGGCCCGCTGTGTGTGCTACAAGTGGCGGCCCGACATCGGAAAGGCCGTCCCCGGCACCCCGCCCGCCACGCTGGACTGGAACCTCTGGCAGGGGCCGGCCCAGGAAAAGCCGTTCATGGTCAAGGAAAGCAATCCCAAGGAGGGCATCTTCGTCCCCTACTACTGGCACTGGGTGTGGGACTACGGCAACGGCGACATCGGCAACCAGGGCGTCCACCAGCTCGACGCCGCCCGCTGGGGCCTGGGCGTGACCACGCCCTACCGTGTCGCCTCCATGGGCGGCAATTTCCTCTGGGACGACGCCAAGGAGGTGTTCAATGTCTCCTCCTCGTCGTACATGTTCAAGGGACCGGACGGCAAAGACAAGATGATGACGCTTGAAGTGCGTCCCTGGTGCTCCAACGAGGAGGAAGGGGGCTCTTCGTTCGGCGTGCTGTTCTACGGGTCGAAGGGCTACATGTCCTTCCCGACCTATGGCAGCTACAAGGTGTTCCTGGGTCAGGACCGGAAACTGGCCAAGGAAGGCGATGATGGCAGCGACCTCAACCACTATAAGAACTTCATCGAGTGCGTTAAATCGCGCGATGCGGGCAAGATCACCGCGCCGCCCATCGAAGGCCACCATTCCGCCGCGCTGTCGCACTACGCGCTGACCGCCGCGCGGCTCAACCGCGTGCTTGAGATCGACACAACCACGGAAATGGCCAAGAACGACGAAGAGGCCAACAAGATGCTCACCCGCGAGTACCGCAAGGGCTTTGAAGTGCCGCAGCAAGTCTAGGGTCGGACAATCCAGTTCAAATCGAAAGGCCGGAACCCCGCGGTGGGTTCCGGCCTTCTTTTGGTGCGCCCGGCAAGGGCGCACGGGAAGTTTTCCGTTGTCTTTGTCTATTGCTGTCAGCCGAGAAGTGTGTCTTTCGGGTCCGCCGGGCGCAGCGCGCCAGCCACCACGGGCCGGGGATTGTCACCGCAGAAGAGGTCAAAGCGGTGCGCTTCACCTTCGGACCGGGCTTTCATGGTGACGCGGCTCCCGAGGAACACGGGCCCCTTGAAGGCGGCGTCGAGCCGGACCGGCCGGGCGGGGTCGCAGGCAGGCAGACTCGCGGCGCAGCGCGCCAGCGACCACATGCCGTGCACGATATGCTTGGGGAAACCGAACAGCTTTGCCAGCGTCTTGCGCAAATGGATGGGATTGTAGTCGCCCGTTACCTTCGCGTAGCGGCGGCCCGTGTTTTCCGGCACATCCCAGGAGAACTCACGGTTGGGCTGTTCCAGTTCGGGAAGGGCGGCAACCACCGGCGAGGGTCCGTCCGGTTCGCCGAAGCGGCTTCCGCGCACCAGATAGCTGCTCAGGCACTCCCAGAGGATTGCACCGTCCTGCTCGGCCCAGGTGCTCATGTAAAACTCAAGGCCCTGCTTGACCACCCGCTGGCCCGCCACGGCGCAGTGCAGGTCAAACGCCTCGGACTCGCCAATGGCACGGCGCTGCAGCACGTTGTTGCGCGCATGCACCACGCCCAGCGGCGACACCGGAAAGGCGGAGGAGGCCATGATCGTCATTTGCATCCGCGCGCCCATCACGTACGGGTACAGAAGCGGCAGCGTGTCGCCCGACGGAATGCCGCACAGTTCACGGTAGGCCGCGATGAGCGCACGGGTTTCGCCCGCTTTGCGCCACGTTGCGGACAGTTTGGGAAGCGTCTGCCCCGCTTTGAGGCGCGTCTTGCCCTTGGTGAACATTTTTATGTAGACCGGCAACATTGGGGGTTTTACGGTGAATTCGAGATTTTCGGACATTTGAGCGTTGTTGCAACAGGCCGTCATGAGAGGTACTCCTTGAAAGGCGGGATTAAGAGGATTTCACAGTATAATAGCAAGTCTGCGGCCGTAGCTCAACCGACTGGCCCCTTCCTGAACTTCAGCACCGCCCTGCACCGGGTTCGAGACGCAACCGTAAAGTCCCGTCAGCTGCCAACAACATCATCCCCGCGCAAATGCTTTATCCCGTTTAGTTGGTTTTACTCTTCCACCGGTTCCAACGACTCCTCGCGCCAGGGTTGCGGAGCGTCATCACTCTTGTCGTCGGTCCCAATAAAGTCCATGGTGAAATAATAGAGACCCGCGCTTGTGCCGGCCACGCCGACGCCGGCGCGGTTGAACTGCGCCAAAAAGAGGTTCTCGCGGTGAGATTCGCTAATCATCCATGAAGCCACGGCGACGTCGGCCTGTGGACGGGTGTTGTTCATGGCGAGGTTCTCCCCCGCCCAAGAATAGGTGATGCCCGCATCGGCCATGCGGTCAAACGGGTCCTTTCCATCGGGATTGATGTGGCTGAAGAATCCCCGGGCCACCATGTCCTCGCTGTGCGCCCGGGCAACCTCGCGGAGTGCTTCGTCCATGACCAGCACGGTCAATCCCCGGGCGCTCCGTTCCTCGTTGACTTGGTCAAGGACGCGCTGTTCCATGTCCAGAATGGCTTGCGACAACGCGACGGGCTGGGCCGGCAGAGGGCACCCGGCGAGGTTCAGGACGCCCGCCGCCAACAAAATCAGACCCATATGCAGTGTTTTACGTGCCATGTCATGTCCTTTTGGAAATCAGCGGTGCAGTATTCGGGAAGTCTGGGCGGCGCTCAATGTGGGTTTTCCCGGAAATTCCAATCGCGGCGGCAATTTGCTAGAGTACAGGGGTTGCCGCAAGTATTTCCGCACGAAATGAAAGGATTCTTCGCCATGCCCAATTGTACCATTAGATTCGGCCTGCCGGCCGTGCTGGCCGCCGTATTCCTGCTTTCCGGATGTGTCAGCCAGTCGGTGCCCATTGGCAAGGACGACATTCGCATGGGACGTCTTGGCCTGCACAAGGGGGACAAGGATTTCAGCATGCACGCGGTGACGGTGCCCGGGCTGTGCGAAGCGGGACCCAAGTTGAATCTGCCGGCGCTGGGCCGCATCGGCGAGTCGGGCGGAAACACGGTGTGCATGGACCTGTCGGGCATCAGCGCCGACGGCAAATCGCTGGACCCGAAGTCGGTGGAGACGGTGGTGGCCTATGCGCAGTGCTGCAAGGACCAGAACATGGGGATTCTCGTCCGGGTGCTGGCGAAGGTGGCGGACGACCCGGCCGTGCGGCAGCGTGCGGTGGTGACCGTGGCGAAGGCGCTCAAGAAGGAAGGCCGCGCGGCCTATTGGATCGACGGGCCGAAAGCGGCCGAACTGGCCAAGAAGTTCAAAAAGGCCGCGCCGAACCTGCTGGTGGCCGCGCCGGCAAACGGCGAACTGACCACCGTGGACGCGGTGCCGCCGAAGGGTGACGGGCTGCGCAAGCTGGTGATCGGCGGACTGCCCGAGGACGGCCGCCGCGAGGTGAATTTCGTGCTGCCTGCGGACGATGCCTCCTATGCGCGCATGGACAAGGTCTTTACGGACCCGGTGGAGTTGGCGCCGTGGACGCCGGACAACTCGGCGCTCAGCGAGCAGGAACGCAAGGAGGGATTTATTGCCCTGTTTGACGGCAAAACGCTGAACGGGTGGTTCTCGCGGACGCCGGGCGTGCAGTCCTTTGCTGCCAAGGACGGCTGCATCGAGTGGGTGCGCGGCGGCGCCGGCGCGCTCATGACCCGCGACCGCTACGACAATTTCATCCTGCGCTTCGACTGGAAGATCAAGAAGGACGGCAACAGCGGCGTGTGGTGCCGGGCGCCGCGCGCCGCGCGCGCCTCCAAGATCGGTTTCGAATTCCAGATGCTGGGCGACAGCTACATAAAAGAACCGAACGACACCTCTACGGGCTCGATCTACGAGGTGGTCACGCCGAAGTGCAT
>CAIJOU010000082.1 GCA_903822375.1 Candidatus Hydrogenedentota bacterium | reverse complement strand
ATCATTTCGCCGTGGAACTATCCCTTCAACCTGTCCTTCCTCCCGTTCATCTGCTCCTTCATCGCCGGCAATGCCACCATCCTCAAGCCGTCCAAGGAGACGCCGCTCAGGGGACTGCTGGAGGGAATCATCTCCGGCAGCGGCTTCATACCCGACGCGCTTCAGGTGGTTTATGCCAGCCGCAAGACCGCCAACCTGCTGATCGACAAGAAACCCGCCAAGATTTTCTTCACCGGCAGCGTCGGCGTGGGCAAGAAGGTCATGGCCCGGGCCGCCGAAATGCTGGTGCCCGTGGAACTGGAACTGGGCGGCAAGGACCCAATGATCGTGTTCGAGGACGTGAACCTTGTGCGCGCCGTCAACGGCGCGCTCTGGGGCGGCTTCGTAAACTGCGGCCAGACCTGCACTTCGGTGGAGCGCATATTCGTGCAGGAAAAGATTTACGAGCCCTTCCTGAAAATGCTCAAGGAAAAGGCCGCAAAGATTGTCACGCTCGACTCGCCAAAGGCCGCCGAGGGCGAAGAGTCGCTGATGATGGGCTGCATGACGCCCGAATTCCAGATCCAGGAGATCGAGCAGCAGCTTGCGGCCTCGGTGGCTGCGGGCGCCAAGATCGAGCTGGGCGGAAGCCGCAAGCCAGGCTCGCACGTGCTGCCCCCGACCATCGTGACCAACACAACCAACGACATGCCCATTCAGTGGAATGAGACCTTCGGGCCGGTGGTTACCGTGACGCCCTTCAAGACCGAAGAAGAGGCGATCAGGATGGCGAACGACTCGCCCTACGGTCTCGCCTCAAGCGTGTGGTCCCGTGACCTCGTGCGCGCCGAGCGCGTTGCCCGCGAACTGGTCACGGGCAACGTGGCCATCAACAACGCCCTCGCCACCCTGGCCAACCCCGCACTGCCCTTCGGAGGTGTGCGCGACAGCGGCTTCGGCCGGTACAAGGGCGCCTTCGGCCTGCACGGCTTCTCCAACGTAAAATCCATCATGATCGACCGCGACAGCGGACGTCTCGAAGGCTACTGGTACCCTTACTCGAAAAAGAAGTTCGCGCTGTCCATGCAAGTCTTCGACGCGGCCTTCTCGGGCGGTCTCGGCGGCATGCTCAAGACGGCCTGGCTCGGCCTGAAATTGGAACTGCTGACCCGCAGGGACCGGTTATAATCCGCCATCCCCACGGCGCCACCTAAGGTCATCTCCATGAAAACGCGTGTTGCGGCCCTTCCCGCCGTCGTGTGGGCACTGGGCCTTGCCAGCTTCCTCACGGACCTCTCCAGCGAAATGATTTACCCGCTGCTTCCGGTGTTTCTCGCCGGAACCCTCGGCGCGGGGGCCGTGTCGCTGGGCATCATCGAGGGCGTCGCCGAAACCACCGCCTCGGTGCTGAAAATCTTCTCCGGGCGCTGGGCGGACCGGGTCACCCGGCGCAAGCCCATCGTGCTTGCCGGATATACGCTGTCCAGCCTGGCCCGCCCGCTCATCGGCCTCGCCTGGGCGTGGCCGGTGGTCATGGCGCTTCGTTTTGGCGACCGCGTCGGCAAGGGCGTGCGCACCTCCCCGCGCGATGCGCTCATCGCCGACGCCGTGCCCGCCGGGCGGCGCGGCGAGGCCTTTGGCATCCAGCGCAGCCTCGACCACGCCGGGGCCGTCTGCGGGCCGCTGGTCGCCGCCGGGCTGATGACCTTTGTCGGGCTCTCGCTGCGCAATGTGTTCCTGCTGGCCGCCGTGCCCGCCGCGGCCTGCATCGTGGCGCTGGCCGTGGGCATCCATGAAACCCCGCGCGTCGTCACCCCCAAGAAACCGGGACACATGGCGGAAAGCGCGGTCAGCCCGGCATACCGCCGCTTCCTGATCGCCCTGGCGCTCTTCGCGCTGGGCAACAGCACCGACGCCTTCCTGTTGCTGCGCCTGTCCAACGCGGGCGTGGCCGCCGCGCTCATCGCCGTGCTCTGGTCCGCGCACCACGTGGTCAAGATGACCGCCGCCTATTACGGGGGAAGCCTGTCCGATCGCGTTGGCCGCAAGACCATTGTGATGGCCGGCTGGGGTGTCTACGCGCTGGCCTACCTCGGCTTTGCGCTGGTGGACCATGAGGCGGGGCTTATTGTCATCTTCCTCATCTACGGCCTTTATCAGGGCCTCTGCGAACCCAGTGAGAAGGCCTGGGCCGTGGACCTCGTGCCCGTCAGCGTGCGCGGCGCGGCCCTCGGCTGGTACAACGGCGTCACCGGCCTGGCGGCCCTGCCCGCCAGCATCCTCTTCGGGCTCGTGTGGCAGTCCTTCGGCGCGCCCGCCGCGTTTATGCTGGGTTGCGTGCTGGCCGGCATGGCGGCGCTGCTGCTGATGCGTGTGCCGGCGACGAGCATGAGGGATAATCAGCTCCAACAGTAAAGACGAAAAGGACTCAAGGGACGGAAAGGAGCGGCTGGCCTCCCCAAAACAGGGGCAGTACCGTCCTTTTTGTCCCTTGAGTCCTTTTCGTCCCTTTTCTTGAGCTACTGGCGAACACGTGACAGCCGGAAATGCTTGTCCCGCATTCTTTACCCGTCCGCGTCCAGTCCGGCCTCGGCAAGATGGAAACGGTGCACGGGCAGCGGCATTGGCGCATCCGCCCCCTTCACGGACTTCCAGATAATCTCGTTCAGGTCGAGCATGGGCGTTCTGTCCGGTCCGGAGAAATCCATCGCCATCGACTCGCGGGCGCCGGAGGCGGTGGCAATGTTCTGCTCCTGAATGTCAATGATCGGCTTGATGTGGGTGTAGGGGGTGAGGTCCGGCGTGTCCGAGAAGGACGCGTACATCGGATTCCCGGACGCGTCAAACTGGCTCATGGGCGGCAGGCCCAGGAGCAGTTCTATCGTCCGCAGCATTGCGCTGGTGGTGTAGAAGGTGCTGTCCACGATGCCGCGGCGGCAGTAGGGGCTGACGACCAGCCCCACCGTGCGGCGCGCGTCCACGTGGTCCGCCCCGTCCTGGGCGTCGTCCTCAATCGTCATCAGCGCCAGTTCGGGCCAATAGCGGCTGTGGCTGATGCGGTCCACGATCAGGCCCAGCCCGTAATCGCTGCTGGCCTCCGCCGCGCGGGGTGTGGGCGCGCCGGGACTGGTGCCGCGGGTGTGGTCCTCCGGCAGGCTGATGAAGATGAAATTGGGAAGCCGCTTTTCCGGGTCGGTGCTGTCGTAATTCGCCTCGTATTCGTCGAATTCCTTGATGAATGCGGTGGCATTCTCATAGTCCCGGGCGCCCCAGCCCAGATAGTCCGGGGCGATGTGTCCCTGCAGGCCCGGCATGTTCGATTCCATCTTTTGGCCCGTGCTGACGCGCGAGGCGCATTCCCCGTAGTTTCGGTACGTAAGCCCCTTCTTCTTGCACTGGTCCCAGATGTAGCCGGAGTGGGGCGTCTTTGCGTCCGTGTAGGGCCCCTCGCTCTTGCCGCCGTAGTTCACCGGCCAGTGCTTTTCGACGAAGTCCGTCGCATAGGCCGCGGCGGACCAGGCGTGGCCGTTCTCGCTGACTTCGGCATCGCAGTACAGGTTGTCGAGCAGCACGAACTGGTCGGCGATGGCGTGGCGGTTGGGCGTGACCTCGCGCCCAAAAATGGTCAGGCGCGGGTCGCAGTTGCCCTTGCCCATGTCGCCCATGACCTGGTCGAAGGTGCGGTTCTCCTGAAGGACGTAGATGACGTGCTTGATGGGCGAGCCTTTGCCCACTTTCGACGGGATGACGGACGGCTGCTTCGGCGCGCGCGCCTCCGACAGCAGCATGTCGTTGTAGGGGCTGTTTTCGATGCACTGTTCTGTCAGTTTCCGGAGTTTGCCGCCTTTCCCGGGCACATCCGCCACGGTGATGCTGCCCCGGAGCAGGCTCTTGACCGTTCCGTTGCCCTCATGGCCCACGGGCAGCGGGCTGTGGGGCCCGCGGATGTCGGCGTAAGAGCCGTTGCCGCGCGCGTTGCCGATGTACAGCTTCTTGCCGTGGTTGGCGAGCGTCACCGCCGTCGGATACCAGCCGCTGGGCACAAAGCCCAGCACCCGGCTTTCGCCGGGCTCGTCCACGTCCACGACGCAGATGTTGCAGTTGCCCGCATTGGCCACATACAGCGTTTTCTCTTTCGGGTCCAGCGCGACGGCGTTGGGCGTGGAGCCTTCCGGCGCCTTGTCGGTGAGGGAGGTGTAGATGGACTCGACGGCGCGGCCCCGTTTCGTGTCCACGACCACCACCTTGTTCTCGTTGGAACAGCAGACATAGAGCCGGCCGTCCCCGGCCAGGACCATGTCATTGGGGTTGTCGCCCACGGCAATGGTGTCGGTGACCTGGTTGGTTTCGGTGTCGATGACGGTCACGCTGTCGCTGGCCCAGTTCGAACAGTACAGCTTCTTCCCGTCGCGGGACAGTACGAGGTCATAGGGGTTCACCCCCGTTGCAATGCGCTCCGAGATCGCGCCGGTGGCCAGATCAAACACCACGATACTGTTGGCGGTGCGGTTGGCTGCGTACAGGACGTTCTTCTGCGGGTGCTGCACCAGGCCGGACCAATAAATCTTTTCCGGTTCGACTGTTTCATTCAGCGTCTTTTCCGGTTTGTCGGAGAGCAGCCCGTCCTTGTAGGAAAACACGTAGACAGGTGCGCGGACGCCTTCCTTCTTGTTGTTGCCGCCGGAGACGTACAACTGGTCGCCCGCAGGATTCCAGGCCAGCCCAAACCACGCCGTGGCCAGCGGAATCTTCTGGACCCGTTCGCCCGTCTTGGTGCTGATGACCGTGAGACCGTGCGTGTTGAAGCCGCCGTTCACCCCCACCACTGCGCGTCCGTCGGGCGCGGGCTGCAGGTTGAGGACGTAGTCCATGGTCTCAATGCTCTTGCCAACGGGCGTGATCTTCCAGCCGTTGGGGAGTTGGTATCCGTTTTCGAGCGGACCGGGAAAGCCGTCCGAATATGCGGCGCCCGCGAACGACAACGCCACCACCATTACGAGCCGTGCCACTGCCATGGAAGCCTCCTTGTGCGTGAGTTCCAAATCGGACAAATCATACAGCAACGGGCTCACTGGCTGATATCTTCGCAGCGCGTGCGGCGGCGCAAAGAAAGCGGTTGTAAGGCACGGTGTGCGCATATGCATCCGCGCCATACCTGGATTCCCGTCTGCACGGGAATGACGGAAGGGCGGCGCTGGCGCGCAAGCAACCTCCAGTCTACTCTTCGGACGGCGCTTTTCGTGCGGCCAGTTCGGCGACCTCCATTCGCAACTCCTTGACCTCCCGGACCAGCAGCAGGCGCGTGTGGACAAGATTCGGGCGATAGGCAAAAACCGGTGCCAGTCCCCCGGCGTCGGCGGCCCGTCCCCGAACGCGCAACCTTCAGCCGGTCAATCGCGCAATCACTGCCGGCAGTTCGCCAATGGAAGATATGCGCGCATCGGCACCGCCCAGTTCATCCCCCCCGGGTCCGGAGAAGCCGTAGGCCGCTCCGACGGCCAGCGCACCGTTGGCGTGCGCCGCCTCGATATCATCGTGGCGGTCGCCGACGACGATAATGGGCCGGCCCAGATCCATGGCCTTTATCTCGGCGATCATTTCCGTCTTGCCACTGTAGCGCGTGCCGCGCGCGCGCGCTGCGGCAAGGTACTTGCGCACGTCGTGCGCATCGAGAAACTCGTTCACATAGTCGTCCGGTCCGTTCGAGCAAACGGCCAGAACGTATTTCGCGTGCAATTCCTCCAGCACGTCGCGCGCGCCGTCGTAGAGCCGCCCCTCACAGCCGATCAGGCGCAGTTCGAGGGCGTTGGTCTCGGCAACGATCTGCGGCGCCATGCCCGGCGGGCACTGCTCCGCCAGCCATGCCTCGTAGGTCTCCACGGGCTTGCCGAAAAACCCGCAAATGGTGTCATGGTCCGGCACGGGCAGCCCGTGGGCGGCGAAGGTGCGCTGCACGGCGGGCACGGTCACCCGCTCCGTTTCGAGCAGCGTGCCGTCTATGTCGAAGATGATTAGTGCGGACATGACAGATCCTGTGAAACCGTTGGAATGGCTGGTATTCTGGCACCCAGTCCAGTGTGAAAGGACAAAAGGGACTCAACGGACGGAAGGGACACTTTCGATTCTCTCCAATGGGATGAGAATGGACCCTGTCCTTTGAGTCCTTTAAGTCCTTTGCGTCCCATGGCTTGGAGAAGCAAATTCGCGAAACGGCTCAGGCGCTCTGGGCGGCCTTGTATTCATCCATCAATTTGGTGAATTTCTCAAAGAGATAGCGGCTGTCATGCGGGCCCGGCGAGGCTTCGGGATGGTACTGCACGCTGAAGATCGGCAGCGTCTTGTGCGTCATGCCCGAGCAGGTCCGGTCGTTCAGGTGGATGTGCGTGAAGTCGACCTCGTCCGGGTTCAGCGACGCCGTGTCCACGGCAAAGCCGTGGTTTTGCGCCGTGATTTCGACCCGGCCCGTGGGCTCGTTGAGCACGGGCTGGTTGCCGCCGCGGTGGCCGAATTTGAGCTTGTAGGTGGTCCCGCCCAGCGCGTGGCCCAGGATCTGGTGGCCCAGGCAGATGCCGAAGATTGGGATCTTGCGGTCAATCAGCGCCCGCACCGTCGGGTACACATAAGGCAGCGCGGCCGGGTCGCCCGGGCCGTTGGACAGGAACACGCCGTCGGGATGCTCCGCCAGCACTTCTTCCGGTCCGGCCGTGGCCGGAAGCACCTTCACCGAGCAGCCGTGCGCGGAAAGCAGGCGCAGGATGTTGTGCTTGATGCCGTAGTCCATGGCGACCACGCGGTATTTCACCACCGCCGGGGCGGGCCACTCGTAGGCCTCCTTGACGGCGACCTCTTTCACAAAGTCGCTGCCCGCCATGTCGGCGCTGTTGCGCGCCTTGTTCAAAAGCGATGCATGGTCGAAATCGACCGTGCTGATGACGGCCTTCTGCGCGCCCTTCGTGCGCAGCAGCCGCGTGATCTGGCGCGTGTCCACGCCGTCAATGGCCACCACGTTGTGCTTGCGCAGGTATTCCGGCAGCGTCGACGTGGCCCGCCAGTTGCTCGGCTCGAAACAGCACTCGCGCATCACAAAGCCCCACACGTACGGGTGGTTCGACTCCGTGTCGTCCTCGTTGCAGCCGTAATTGCCGATGTGCGGATAGGTCATCGTCACGATTTGCCCGGCGTACGACGGGTCCGTCAGAATCTCCTGATAGCCGGTCATGCTCGTGTTGAACACCAGTTCGCCGGTCGATTCGCCGTCGGCGCCGACCGCCCGTCCTTCAAACACGCTCCCGTCTGCTATGGCAAGAATCGCTTTTTTCACGGCGTTTTACGTCCCTTCTGGCTGGGTTGGGTTGCCGGATTATAGCATAAACCAATACTCATTTTCCGTTTGAGTTGTTTTGGAAAGGATGACAGAAGCCCGGCCCCCAAGGCGTTCTAAATTGCTCCCCTTCGCAAGGAATGGCATAATCCCCACAGATAAAGACTCTGACATCATGGGGTTTCAGGAGGGTAGCATGCGCAGATTTCTCGTGGCTGCTTTAACGCTTGTCGCTGGGATGGCGTGCGCTTTGGTCTTTCTTTCCTTCAGGCACCCCGACTCAACACCGGCCACACAGAACAATGAAGGCGGACCCACCGGGGGAAAGGAGTTCGAAGGGCAACCGGGCAACCACGGGACCGTTGTCAATCAAAATGGGTCGCCCCTGGGATGGGTTGAGGTCGCATACACGGACGGCACCGCCAGGGAACCGCGCATACAAACAAGCAGGGATGGGTCCTTTTACCTCCCCAAGTCCAAGAAGAAGCTGCCGTTTATCGAAGTGTCCCATCGCGACTACGCCGTGGAGCAGGTCTCGGCCCCCCGCGGGAATGAGAACATGCGAATCGTCATGAATCGGCCGCACAAACTGCTGGTGCATGTCACCATGGGCGGTCGGCCGAAGGAAAATGTGTCCTTGATGGTAACGCCGGACATGCCGTTTCAGCAGGCGCTCCTACAGCAGAAAGTCGAAGGGGAACGTACGGATTCGGATGGGAATGCGCTTGTTGAGCGGTTGCCTTTCGTCGCGAAGAAGGTGTCCGTCGAGTTTCGGGTGGATGAGCAGGATAGGCCAGGCTCTGAAATTGGGGTGCGCAGCCTGCCACTCCTGCCCGGCTTCAGATTTCAGCGGGCTTTTTCGGTCAATCCGGACTCCGACACGGTGGTCGAAGTCGACATTCCCGGGGGGGACCGGACGGCGCGCATAACACTGAACCAGCCCGCATCGGACGTCCCAATCATGGGAAGGCAGATAGACTACCTGACCTTTCCGAAAAGCGGGACTGAACCGCGTTTGAATAGCGTTCGAGGCAAAGTGGACGCTGACCTTTCCTGTTCCGAGGGGACCGTGCTCGTCCTTGGGACGATTGAAGACGCTCTGGAAAAGAAGGCGGTGGGGACCGCCTGCATTAAGGTGGGCCGGGATGACCCGTCACCGGTCACCATTGATTTGCTTCCCGGCGATTGCACACTGACGGTGCAGTTTCCGGAAGGCGTTCTTGCCGGACCCGAGTTGCGGGTGGCGGCGGTCTCCGAAGCGGTGGCGGAAATGATCTTCTCGTCCCGACTGTCCATGACCTGGGATGCCCTCAGGGTTGTTGCCTTCTCAAGCGCCCAAAGAAAAGACAACAACACCATCTGGTTCGAAGGTCTGCCGCCGGTTCCAATCGCCATTCTCCAGTGGGGCCGGAATACGCCTGGTTGCCAAAAACTGGCCAACGCAACCCTGCCCGAACCGGGCAACTTCCGCCTTTCAACAGGGGATGGCGGTCAATGGAATCTGACCCCGCAGCCCGAAAGCCCCAACAAGACCGGACCCAACATTGTGGACCCGTCCCAAACACCGGAACCGCCGCAGCATCCGCAGGCGCTCAGCAAGGCTTTGAAGGACATGCTTCCCTGGGGTGGCGGACTGCCCCCGCAGGAACTGCCCATTCCCCTGGGCGGCAAAGACCCCCTGATGCACAACAGCGGCAGGCAACGGCCCCCGCTGGCCGTGCAGGTCAACGACCAGGACGGTGCGCCCGTAGCCGGCGTGCGGGTGCACCTGGTGGCCGCATTGGCGGGAGAACCCAGACTGGCCGTCGGCGGCACCGTCTCCACTGACGCCGACGGAAAGGCCCGGTTTCCAGAATCGGGTGACGTGTACAACGCTGTCGTAACCGTACACGAGAAATATGCGCCTGCATTTGCGCGGATTGCGGACGGCGCGGATGAAGTGAATCTGACGGTGTCACCAAAGTCCGCCCTGCAGGTTGCCGTCACATTGAACGGCCGGCCCATGGTTGGCCCCACGGTGCGCGTGGCCGCAGTGGACAAGGAAACCACCTGGCTGCGGGTGGCGCAGAAGACGGATGCCGAGGGGAAAGCGACCTTTCCCGGTCTGCCGGCGGGCACCGTCCGGGTCTCGGCAACCTGCGGTTGGCCCGACGAAACGGCCCGTGCAATGGACAAAATCCCCGCCGGACCCGTATCCACCATCGGCGCGACACTGTGCCTGCGGGGTACGGCGGAACTGCAGATTGGAGAGACTTCCTTTCTGGAACTGAAGACCCCGGCGACTCACGGCAAGTCCGTCATTCAGGTCAAGGGCAAGGCAACATGCCCCACCGACGTGTCGTTCATCTCCTACGACGGCGACACGGGCACCTTCATCCTCAGGGAAATGCCGCTTGGCTATCCGTTCTGCAAAGGCATCGAGGTGGAACCCTGTTTTGATGGTCCGCTTTTTGTCCGGGCGTTTGCCTACCTGATGGACCTTGAAGGCAGTTCCAGCGTCTGCAGACTTGCCAGCTTCGACCTTCGCAGCCACAAAGGAGCCGCGCTGGAAATGGATTTTACGGGCGCCAAAGGAGTGGTGGAACTGAACCTGCAACAAGAGGCTGCTTCAGTCCCCGGCATGCCGAACGCGCTGGTGAGTCTTGTGCCCGCCCAATATGTGTCATACGAAGCCCAATGGAACGAGGAGGTCTTTCCTCGCCAGTTCCGAGCCTACTCCATCCTCGTCCCGCCAAGACCGGACGGCATGGTCATCATCCCGTTCGTGCACAAGGGGACCTATCGACTGTTCGGCACCGTGTCCGAATCGAATGGGTCTGTCAGAATGCAGGATATGAGTTGCGCGCTTCCAACACCGGAGGTGACCGTGCCCGAAACGGGTGTCGTGACGGTAGAACTGAAACGCAAACAAACCCCGTGAAGCGTCTCGGCTATTTCCCGTCTTTCGCGGCCAGCGCATTGAGGCGTCCCCCGTATACGGCCAGGCGGATGTCGCAGCCCTTCTGGTCAAAGT
>CAIJOU010000081.1 GCA_903822375.1 Candidatus Hydrogenedentota bacterium | reverse complement strand
TCGAGGGCATCAACAACAAGATAAAGGTCATCAAGCGAATGGCCTATGGATTCCGTGATGACGAGTATTTCTTCTTAAGAATCCGGGAGGCGTTTCCCGGAATTCGCGGATGAACCAAGAATTTAAAGAAATTTCAGGCAGAGGTGACTGTCCGAAAAATCCCCCTTTGAAGGGGGACAGCCGCCGCAAGGGGGCAGGGGGATGTGGAGAACTGCACGAACCCGGTACCCCTCCAAGAAGACCCTTCGAAGGGGGCTTTGAATCATACTGCGCGCGTCAAGACTTGTTTTGGAGACTTGGGGGGCTCATGATAACGGGAAATGTGGCGCATCGCGCGCGCTGTCACCACAGGAATTGGGAGGTATCCCATGGAACCGGTTTCAAACGATGGAACAGATTTGACCGGCACCGAACGGCAGGTTAATCCCTTGAAATGGCGGCTTCTGAGCAAATGGCTTGACTTCACACTTGCCGTAGTCGTTTGGGGATTTGTGGAGTATATGCTGGTATGGCTCATTCCTGCCTTTAATGATGTCTATAACCAGTTCGGTGGAAACCTTCCTGACTTAACGACTCTTGTCATCGCGCTCAGAAAAGTTTTGGGTTTATTTGTAGTTCCTGGTGTCCTCGCGGGTTTGGTGTTGTTCCAGTTCTGGCGGACAAGGAGAGTGGCCTCTTTCGTCGCGAAGGATACGAAGGGAACGTGGGATAACAGGGTGATGCTGGCCGCCGTTCTTTTTGGGACGGCGGTTTTCCTATTCCTCGCGATTGCAATACGGATGCCGCTGTATGGAATAGATTTGGACCCCATCGGATAGAAATGCCGAATGCTTGTAGAGAAACGCGGTAAACGAGTCAACCTCGGTTTGCGCGGTGATGGTGCGTTCCATGCCGCTTCACGCCACTCCACGGCACCCTACAGTCTCCCGATCTCCCTTGGCGCCTCAAACCACAACCAGCCAATATGCTGCAATAGAGGCGTAAGGCCCGCCTGGGTGACTACCCGGGCCGGGGCGAACGCCGCCTCCCATTCCTTCTTGAGCGCACCACTGTCGCAACCCGCAAGGTAAACATAACGGAGTTTGGGATGTTCTCCCGCGGCGCGCACGTCCGCCGGAGTCACAAATCCCGACTGAAGCAGGATGCCCTCCGCCATGCCGTGCGAACCGATGAACAGGAACTCGGCCTCGCCGGTTGCCTTCAATAGATTCTCGCGCGTGAGTCTGCGCAGCGACACATTGTCATCCCAGCGCCGGTGCGCCGCTTCGAGGGCGGGATAGTAGCCCAGCGCAAACAACCAGCGCGGGTAGCGGCCGTCCACATCTTCATAGAGCAGGCAGGCTTTGGCAGGGGCCGCGTTTTCCGGTGCCAGCGCCAGACCGCGCGCCGCCAGTCCGCCCCCGGCAATGACCAGCAGCCAGGTGAGGGCAAGTGCGATGCGCACAACCACCGCGCCGCGCCGGCAGCCAAGGCCGCCAATCCAGGGAAGGTTCGCGCGTGAGCCAAAAAGAGCCAACCCAACACAATAGACCCAGAACACGGTCCAGACGATGAGCAGTTTACGGAAGATGCTCAGCGTCCAGACCTCGTAGTGGACCGCATCGTACACGGTCCGGTATCGCAGCATAACCACGGAGAGCAAGGCCACCGTTGCGACAAACAACAAGGCAATGGCGTACAGCAGCAGGAACAGCGCATCCGACTGCCGGGTGTGATGTGCCGCCAGCGAATCGGGCCGCTTTCGCAGCCAAGAGGTGAAGAAGGGGGAGAGCCCGAAATAGGCCAGCACCGCCGCGACGCGATCCTTCGCGTTCGGGGCGGTGTTGCCGGGGGTGTCGGTTTGGGTGTCAGGCATGATACACGCGTTGTCCGTCCGGTCAGCCACCGGTCTGCCCGCTGCCGCCCAGCAGATCGCCCAGGAGCGCGGGAAGGTCATCCAATCCCTCCGGCAGGAACAGCGCGAAGATGAACAGGAAAGGTGACAACAGCGTATAGAGCACCATCGTCAGCAGCCCGATCAGCCAGGCTCCCGGAACGACTGCCGCGATCGTGATGTCCTTGTCCATGTGCCGCAATCTCCCATTTCCACTCAAGCGGCCTATTTGTTGGCAACGCCCTTGGTGAATTCCTCAAAGGCTTTGGCCACGCCGGCTGCGTCCGCATCGCCGCGGTGGACCAGCATGCGGTAACGCAGTTCCACACTGTCGCCCGGCTTCATCTCGTGCGAGGCCGTGTGCGGCCAGGACTGGCCGAGGAAACTGTACTTGCGCAGAATCCAGCCGGGATGGGGGTAGCCGGGGTTGGACGGGTGCTCAAACAGCGCCACACCGGACAGTTTGTCCCCGCCCTTTTGGGTGGCATAGGACACATCCGCCCAGGGGGTGGCCAGTTCCAGCATATCCTTATCGATGGCGCCGTTTACCGCGGTGAAGTGCATGGGAAGGCGCTTTGAGTCGGGCCGGATGCACATGCCGCCGTAGCCCTTGTTTTCCACCTCGGAGCCGCGCATGGTGAAAACCTTGTCGCTCACGTTTTCCAACCGAATATCGAAATCGATGGGCCGCGCCTTGTCGGTGGCGGACAGGATGGTCATGCGGACCGTTTCGCGCACGATCGGCTTGTCCGGGGTGTCGTCAAAGACCCAGTTGTTCTCGACTTCCAGCACGGCCTTGCCGGCATCGGCCTCTTTCGTGATCCACTTGCCGAAGACCTGGCGGGAATCGTCCAGCGTCCAAACATCCATCTTGCGGTCGCCGTAGGTGCTGTGGGGCCACGCCCAGAACACGCCCCGATGGTGATAGTGATCCTTGGGGAAGTCTTCGGTCATTATCTCGCCGTCCAACCCGTAGAGCGGGTGGATGTAGCCGGAGCGTTTGAAATTGGCCTTTACCCCCTGCGGCGGGTCCACCATGGCGTAATGGTAGACCATCACGGGCTTGTCGCCCTCTTTCACGGTTATCGCGCCGCCGTTGTCGTCAAGTGTGAAGGCACCCGCCCAGGTGCCGGCCATGATTCCCATTGTGATAATCAGCGTGTGCATGGTCCCAGTGTTCCTTTGTTCCATGTTCTCGTTCCCAAGTTGCACTTGGGAACGCACTTGTTCGCGAAGTCCCACTTCGCAATCCCATTCTTATTTCCAGTGCGGGAAACAGCAGTGTTCGCGCACCGCGTCTTCATCGACTTCCACGCCCAGTCCCGGCCCGTCCGGCGCCGACAGAAACCCGTCCACCGGCAGCAGCGGCGTCTTGAGCATGCTCATGCCGAGGAACTGGGGTCCGTTCAGCGCCGCCGGCCTGTCCAAGCCGTAGGCACCATAGAGAATCAGCGACGCCGCCAGCGACACGTCGGGGTCGGTCAGTCCGCTGCCGAGGAAGATATGCCCCCCTTCGCGCAGCATCTCCACCTGCTGCCGTGCCGACAGCAGCCCGCCGCATCGGGCGGGCTTCATGGCGGCGCCGTCGCAGCAGCCGAGCGCCAGGTACTCACGCAGCTGGTCCGGGGACACCAGCCCCTCGTCCATCACGACGGGCAGCTTCGCCGCGGCGCGGACCCGCTGGTAGCCCGTGATGCAGTGCGGCCGCAGGGGCTGCTCCAGCACCGCCGCGCCGTCCCCGGCGAGTTCCACCACCGCGCGCAGCGCCGTGGCCTCGTCATAGCCGCAGTTCGCATCGGCCCAGAGAAAACCCTCCGGCGCGAGACCGCGCACGGTACGGCAGAGGAACCGGTCCTTTTCAAGATCGGGCGCCACCTTGATGTTGAAGTGGCGGTAGCCCTCTTCGCGGCCGAAGGCCACCCAGTTGTCGGCATCGCCCGGCTCGGCCGGGCTCACGGTCCAGCTCAGTTCGACGCTCCGGCCTTTGGGCCGGTCCCACAGCTCTGCAACGTTCTTGCCCGCAATGCGTCCGGCCAGGTCGTGCAAAGCCAAATCCACACCCGCCTTTGTAATCGCCAGCGCGGTGTAGGCCGCGTCCGGCGCTTCGGCGTCCATGGCGCGGTGGATGTCCTCAATGTCAAACGGATTCTTCCCCAGCACCACCGGTTTGAAATACAACTCCAGCGTGAAACAGGCGCTTTCGAGCGGCTCACCGCCCCAGCGCGGCGACGGCACGCTCTGGCCCCAGCCGACCGTTCCGTCGCTCGCGGTGAGTTTTACAAAAACCGCCGACCGTCCGCTGCCGGACATGGGGCTCTCGAAAAAGCGGAACGGCATCACGGTCGTATAGCGGACCGGAAAGATTTCCATCCGCTCGACGGTGACTTCATGGCGGTAATTGGCCAGGCTGGGCTTTTGCATGAATACAGTGTCGCTCCACCGGAGACTTGAACAGCGTGGACATTATAGGGTATCTCGTAGCGGACACAAAGAAAGGATTTTCCCATGTTCGCTCTTGGCTTGGTATGTGCGGTGCTCACCGCGAACCTGTCCGCCCAACCCTTCATCCCGGCCCGGGGCGACAGCCTCGGCTGTGCGGACATTGCCATCCGCGACCCGTTTGTACTGCCGGTAAAGGAAGAGGGGCTCTATTACCTTTACGGAACCTGCCCCACCTTCGGTGAGAAGCCCTTTCTCTGCTATGCCAGCAAGGACCTGAAGACTTGGAGCGGACCGACCAGTGTGCTCGACCTGCCCACGGACTTCTGGGCCAACCGAGACTATTGGGCGCCCGAGGTGCATCTGTGGAAAGGGCGCCATTACATGTTTGCCACCTACGCGGCCGAGAAGGGCAAGGTGCGCCGCACGCACCTGTGTGCTGCCGACGGGCCGCGTGGGCCGTTCCGGCCCATCGGCGATGGCCCCCAGACGCCCGAGGGCTGGATGTGCCTCGATGGGACCCTTTTCGTGGATGATGCGGGCATGCCCTGGATGGTGTTCTGCCATGAATGGGTGCAGGTGCAGGACGGCGAGATTTGCGCCGTGCGCCTGTCCGATGATCTGTCCAAGGCGGTGGGGGAGCCCAAGTTGCTTTTCAAAGCATCGGCCGCGCCCTGGGTGGTGGACAAGAAGGACAAGGTGACCGATGGTCCCTTCCTCTACCGTTCCAAAACGGGCAAACTGCTCATGATCTGGTCCAGCTTCGGCAAGGACGGCAGGTACAAGGTCGGTTTGGCGCGCAGCAGTTCGGAAAAACTGGAAGGCCCCTGGGAGCAGCAGGCAGAACCCATCTACACCGACGACGGCGGCCATGCCATGCTGTTCAAGACCTTCGATGGCCAATTGATGATGTCCCTGCACACACCCAACCACCATCCCTCGCACCCGTCATTCATACCCATGCGCGACGAGGGGGATACGTTGGTGGTGGAGAAGTGACGATACGGCGAGTGGGAAGAATGGGAATGATGGGAAGTATGGATGGACTGGGAAGTATGGATGGACTGGGAAGTATGGATGGACTGGGAAGTATGGATGGACTGGGAAGTATGGTCGGTGTTTCGGCCCTGGAGGGGCCGCACAACAATAGCCCCGGGTGACCGCAGGGAACCCGGGGTAAAGGCCCCCAATTGGCCCGCCCCTGAAGGGGGCGAACAATTCCCCCCGTCAAAAGTCATACTTGGGAACGCGGGGAATCTGCACATTGACACCCCCAGGCTTGTCTGGTAGGCTCAAGAAAGGAAGATAACCGGAGGAACGCATGGAACTCAAAGGCGAACTTTTTGGTCAATGCCTGATGCGGCGGGGTGTCATTACCCAAGAACAGTTGGACGAAGCTCTGCACCGTCAGCAAACCACCATGCCGGACCGGAAGGTTGGCGAGATCCTGATACGGCTGGGGCATATCGGCAAGAGACAGTTCACCGAGGGGCTTGCGGATCAGTTGGGCGTCGCTGCGTTCGGCTGTCGGAACTGGAGGTTCCTCCACAGGTCAAGGCGATAGTGGATAGCCGCACTGCGATGCTGTTTCGGGTGGTCCCGATAGAGGAGCGCAAAGGGGTACTCGTGGTGGCGACGGCGGACCCGACGAACATCAATTCGCTGGACAGTCTTAGCCGTCTGTTGGGCCGTCCGGTGGAGTCGGCGCTGACTACGCCGGACGATATTCGGGAGGCGCTGAAGAGATACTACGGGTGAGAGGAGACGGTGCCCTCGCGCCAGAATTAAGTCTGCTGAGAACGACAACGGGTTCGTCTAGCGCGCGGGGTGCGAAAAAGCAGGGAACAAGTCCCTGTTTTTCGCTTGGTCAGTCCCCGTTCTTTTCGGTCACCGCCCTCAGAAACGCATCGATGTTTTCCGTGCGGACATTTGGCGGCACGCCGCCGCCGCAGGACAGCACGACGCGCTTCTTGTTTTCCAGCGCGGCGAGTATTGACTGAACACTTGCCGCCACATCCTGGGGCGTGCCCTGTGCCAAAACATCCCGCGGCGGAATATTACCGAGCAACGTGATATTGTTGCCCACCAGTCTGCGCATTTCGGCGATGGGGTGGTCGTGGCTGAAATTGAACATGTTGATGCCCATGGATTCCAGGTGCGGTGCGCACACCACGCCGGGCGCGTCGTTGTGGAAAAGCCGGACACGCGCATTGATGGCTGAGAACAGGCGCGTCAGGTACGGTTTGGCGAATTCCACGCAGTCCTCCTCGCCGCAGAAACCGACCATGTCGTCCAGCACGAGTATGCCGTCTATCGTCGGGAAGGTGGCTGCCTGAAGCTGAATCCAGTCGACGAGAAAGTCGGTGATGGTTTCCAGCAGCGTGTGGGTCTCGTCGGGCTGCATCTTCATGCCCATGAGAAACTCGGTGTTGCCGAGCAGGAATCCGGCGATATTGAGGGGGCCGCGCGCCACGGCAAAGCGGATGGCATGTCCGGCCGCTTCGATTTGCGGCAGGCAGTGTTCCAGGCGTTTGAGTACAAAGGGGGCGAGCCCGTCTCTGCGCGGGTCAGGCTTCTTGATGCGGGCGGCATCGTCGAGGGAATCGCAGATTTTGTCCGCGAAGGGGAAGTCGTTTTCATGCCAGAGGCATTTAGCGCCGAAGGCGGACGGCTCGGTGCACATGCCGAACTCAGACCAGAATCCGGGCAGAAACAGCACCTGCGGCCAGTGGTTCACCGCGCGAAGGTTGGCCTCCAGCCAGCGGGTCTCGCTGGTGTAGTAGTCGAGAATGGACATGCCCGCCCAGCCGGGCAGCCAGGGGCTGTCGATGATGAAGCCGACCGGCGGCGTGTCAAACGCATGGCCATCGATCACGGCCAGCAGTGTTTCCCATTGTTCGTTGGTCATTGCGCGGACTCCTTAACGTATCAGGTGCAACTGCCCCGAGGATGATTTCAATGACACAAGCCGCATTCTTTTTTGGAGTGCTGCGGCCATGCCGCAGCTTTGTCCGGCGGGGCCATGCCCACCGCACTCCATATTTCAGACAGCCCAAGCGGCGTCGTTGCCGCCGCACTCCACAATTGAGCCGAAACTTTCCAAGAATCAATAGACCTTGATGGGCATGGCCACGCCCTGTTGTTCGGCGGACACATAGGCGCTGTAGATGGTGGAGATGGTGTCCGCGCCCAGCAGGCTGTCGCTTTCCGGCGTATCGCCGGAGGCAAAACAACCGTAGAAGGCCTCAATCTCCTGCGGATAGCCGGTGGACCAGTCTTCATCGGGCGGCATGGCCGTCCAACCCTGCCTGGTGCCGATCTTCTCCACGGTGTAGATGTCGTTGAAATTGGCGTCCACGGGGTTGTAGGCCTGCATGCCCGTGTTGGGGTTGATATTGCAGAGGGTGCGGTGGTTGTTTGCGCACACGTCGAGCCAGTTGTGGATGCCGCCGAGCACGATGTCCGACGCGAACACCGTGGCGAGCGTGCCGTCCTCAAAGGTGACGTGCATCATGGAGAAATCGTCGATGTCGTGGTAGTCGCGGCGGATGTGGCCCTCATCCTGGAAATTGGGCATGCGGGTGAGCGCGGCGGTGCGCGCCGAAACGGTGACGGGGCGGATGGGCTTGCCGTTGCGGGCGCGTCCCTCGACCCGTTTCAGGTAGAGCGCGGCCGTCAGCGGATGGCAGCCCTTGCCGATCATCACGCCGCCGCCGGAGAATTTCCATTCGGCGTAGGTGGGATTGTGCGAACCCGAATGGGCCTCTTCGCCGTGAATCCAGAGAATCTGCGCGCCGGTCTTCTCGATGATTTCGCGTTCGCGCTGCACGCTGGGCGCGTAGACCCAGTTCTCGGCGTAGCAGATGCGGCCCTTGCTGGCCCGTTCTGCTGCCAGCATGCGTTCCACACTGGCCAGTCCGTAATCCAGCGCCTCTCGCTTGGAGAAGGTGTCCCCGTTGAAGCTTTCCGAACCATCGCCGCAATAGCCCGTCATCGGCTTTTCGACAATGACGTTCTTGTCGCGGCGCAACGCGGCAACGGCAACCTCCTCGTGACCTGCCACAAGCACACAGCAATGCACCGCGTCCACATCATCCAGCAGTGCGTCCAGCGAATCATAGGCGCGAATGTCCCGTTCTTGGGCGTATTGGCGCGCTTGGTCCATGTCCAGCGCATAGACGCCCTGCACGTCAACATTGACACCATATACTTTGCGCAATGCTTCCCAGTGGAATCGGGCGCTGAATCCGGCGCCGACGATGCCCGCGCGAATGGTTGGCTTGTTTTTCACGGGTGTCTCTCCTCTGCAAATCAGACCCAAACCGACGATTTCATTCAATTGCGACTATCAAGCGCATGTGGTTCGCCATCATAGAGGCGGACATCGATGATGTCAAGGTCCTTTCGGTGCCCTTCCAGAAGGGGCAGGTTGCTCATGGCTTGTTCCAGCTTTGGCAAGGACGGAGAATATAGGGACCTGGGGAACAGCGGACCATATTCATATAGGCAACGGTGTCATGTCATGTTGCGCAAGACTTTGGACGGTCAGTTGGGATGTCGTTACTGGCACCAATAATTACATTCAGCGTACCCGGCGTTCATTTCTCTGCAGGACGAGAGTGTTGCACGGGTTGTGGTGCAAGAGAGTCCCGAGCGGAATCACAAAATCATACGTAATTAGAGTAAAGAGTATCTATTAATGTGCTTGCATCTGTATGTATTGTAATTTCGGCAGGGCAATTCACCATGTCTGAGCAATTCTACTTGGGCACATCCCTCTGGGCGTTGAGGACAGATGGCTTGTTCCTGAGTGTCATCCCATGTCAACCATGGGGGTATGTCGCTCGTTCTTATGAGTGACCGCACACAGTTGATTTGACTGACCCCCTGTTGGGAGCACGGACACCCCCCCTCCTGTCCTCCGCACCGTCCGTGCTCCCACCTCCTTTTTATGAGAGGCAGAGAAGTCGCGTCTTCTTTGTTTCAGTGGGAGTTTGCGGACACCCTTTGACCTTGTCAGATTCATCCGTCAAGACATCAACAATTTTGTCAGTATTTGCTGTATAATCTGTTCGGTCATTTGTTTAGACTGTCTGGATGGTGCACAGAGGATGGCAATCTGCGGGCAAAGCTGCGGAGCATGGCATGAAACGCGCGGCTCGCGAAAGCGGGCGCATTAGGGAGGCGTGACTATGGTCGTGTTCTTTACAGGGGTTGTTGTTCTCTCTCTGATTGCCCAGGTATGCGCGGCCGCACTCGCGCTGCGTTTTCTCTTTCAGACCAGCCGTCCTGTTGCGTGGGGGCTCCTGGCAATTTCAAGCGCTTTGATGTGCGTGCGCCGCGTGGCGGTGCTCTCCACAATCACCAGCGCGGGGGTTGAGCACGTCAGTGCTGTTTCCGAATACTTGGGACTGTTCATTTCGGTGGCCATGGCCGCCGGTCTGTGGAGAATGCGCAACTCTTTCCTGAGCGCCGACGCCGCCAATCGGGCGCTTGAGGACTCCCTGACGCGGGAAAAAGCCCGCGCCGCAGAACTGGAGGCGGTGATGCAGACGGTGCCTGCCATTGTTTGGGTGGCGGGAGACATGGTGCTGCCCTCCTTCCGGGCCAACCGTGCGGCACAGGATTTCATGGCCTACGCAGGTCCGCCCGAAGAGATGCGCGCCTATCAGGACGGGACCGAACTCTCCGCCTCCTCGCTGCCCATGCACCGCGCGGCCAGCGGGGGTATTGCCATCACCGATTTTGAGGCGGATGTTCTCCTGAAAGACGGGCAGACCCGCACCCTGTTTGGAAACGCCTCGCCGATGCATGACGCGGAAGGCCGCGTTTCCGGGGCGGTGGGGGCATTTCTCGACATTACCGAACGCCGCCGCATCGAAAAGGCGCTGCGCGAGAGCGAGGAGCGGTTCAGACTGCTGGCGCAAAACATTCCGGGAACCATCTACCTCTGCCACAATGATGTGGATTACACGATGGTCTATCTGAACGGTGAGGTGGAGCGGCTCACCGGATATGCCGCATCGGAATTCACAGAAAAGAGGGTGTCTTACGGCCACCTTATACACTCCGATGACCGGCAATCGGTGGCGGATGAAATCGAGCGCGCTGTTGGCGGGGGCAGGGCGTTTCACCTGTCCTACCGTCTGCTTCACCGTTCCGGTGAGTGGCGCTGGATTGAGGAAGTCGGCTGCGCATTTCCGTTTGGTGACACGCCGATGCTGGAGGGCTTCATTCAGGATGTGACGGTCAAGCGCCATGCCGAGGAGGAGCACAAGGAGTTGGACAACCGCATCCGCGAAACGCAGAAACTGGAGAGTCTTGGCGTGCTGGCGGGTGGCGTGGCCCACGACTTCAACAACCTCCTCCTGGCCATCATAGGCAATGCCGACCTTGCCCGCATGTCTCTGCCGCGCACCAGTCCGGTCCGGGAGCACCTGGTCGACATAGAAACCGCGGCGCGGCGCGCGGCCGACCTGTGCAGACAGATGCTTGCCTATTCCGGCCGGGGCAAGTTCATGCCCGAGCGGCTTTCGCTGAACGAGGTCATTCAGAATACCCTGCCCATGCTTGAAGTGTCCGTATCCAAGCGGGTGGCGCTGCGCACGCAGTTGGCCCGGGATTTGCCCCCCATTGAGGCGGACACAGGCCAGATGCGGCAGTTGCTCATGAATCTGGTGGTAAACGCATCGGAGGCCATAGGCGAAGACTATGGTGTGGTGACCCTGGCCACCGGCCTGCGCAACTGCGATGAACGGTATTTCAAGACCAGTTATCTCAGCGACAAACTGGCTCCCGGAACGTATGCCTATCTTGAGGTGACCGATACCGGCTGCGGCATGGACGATGAGACCCGCGAGCGGATTTTCGAGCCTTTCTTCTCGACCAAGTTCACCGGCCGCGGGCTGGGCATGCCCGCCGTGCTGGGAATTGTCCGGGGGCACAGCGGCGCGATCAAGGTGTACAGCGAGCCAGGCAAGGGCTCCACATTCCTCGTGCTGTTTCCCGCGCTGGAGCCTCAGCCCGCGGATGAACTCTCCGGTGGCGAAGAGCAACAGACCGACTGGAAGGGTGTCGGGACCGTACTGCTGGTGGATGACGAGGACTCGGTGCGCTCCGTCGGCAAGCGCATGCTGGTTCGCGCCGGGTTTGACGTGTTGCTTGCCCGCGACGGAATCGAGGCGATGGAATTGTTTCGGCAGCATGCCGACGAAATCACATGCGTCATTTTGGACATGACCATGTCCAACATGAACGGGGAGGAGTGTTTCCGGAAGCTTCGCGAAATCCGCGCCGACATACCTGTCATTCTATCCAGCGGCTATACGGAGCAAATCGTAAGCGAGCATTTTGCCGGCGATGTGCCTGCGGGATTCATTCAAAAGCCGTATGTGCTGGGGAATCTTGTCGAAGCGTTGCGCGCCGCGCTGGGCGCATAAGCCTCAGGCGCCTGCGGTGTCGTTCTCCGCGTCAGGTATCTCCAGTCCGAACAGCGCGCCTAATTCCAGGTCGCGGCGAAGCCGCGCCCGGCGGGTGGGGTCTTGGCGGTCCGCAATGAACCGGGCCGGATTGCCCGCCCAGAACTCGCCGACCGGAATGTCCCGCGTAACCACGCTGGCCGGGCCCACGACCGCCCCGTCACCGATGGTCACGCCGGGCATTACATAGCTGCGCGCACCTAGGTGGCACTTGGCACCGATGGTGATGGGTTTGGTGATGTGGGGGGTCAGCCGCCAGTGAACGTCGGTGCCCTGAAACAGGTGGTTGGTGTCGCGCAGCACGCAATAGGGACCGATGTACGACTGCGGGCCTATGTCGATGCGGCTGTTGGCGAGCATCATGGCGTAGTCGTCCACCTCCACACCGTCGGCCAGCGTGATCGC
>CAIJOU010000080.1 GCA_903822375.1 Candidatus Hydrogenedentota bacterium | reverse complement strand
GTGCTCGACAACAACACTGTCACCCCCGTTGGCGGAACCACTGCGGTCCGCGTGGATGTGCGCATCATTTCGGCGACCAACCGGGACCTAGAGGCCATGGTTGAAGGGGGGGGCTTCCGCAAGGACCTGTACTACCGGCTGAATGTGATCCCGCTGTATGTGCCCCCCCTGCGAAACCGGCACGATGACATTCCCCTCCTTGCGCAACACCTCACCAGGAAACATGCGGACAATATGGGATGCGCGCCGAAAGAACTGTCGGCTGAAGCCGAAAGCGCCCTTTTGCGCTACCCTTGGCCGGGCAATGTTCGCGAACTCAGCAATGTCATTGAAAGGGCGCTTGCGCTCAGCGCGGATGAGACGATCGGGGTTCAAGACCTGCCTCCGGTCATCCGCGAATACACGCCTGAACCGTATCCTGAGGGGGATAGCCTTCCGCAGACAGGCATTGACTTGGAGTCCCTGGTCGAGAAGATAGAGATGGACTATATCCGGCAGGCGCTGGAACGCACGCGCTACTCGCAGTTGAAGGCTGCATCACTTCTGGGAATGACCCCCCGTTCACTTCGTTATCGGCTGCAAAAGTACGGGCTGAACAGCGACTAGACACGGGTGTTTCTTCTGGTTTTTATCGCTTTTTTCCCTTTCTTTTGAAACGGCCACGTGCTATCCTGTTTGTGAAACTTCAGGCAGTGGGGGCCTGTCCAATAGTGGGTTATTTGTGTCTTAATGTCTTTTGACGAGGAGCTGAGAGTCATGCTGTCGAGCAAACGAAGGCATTTCAGAAGAGGATGTGTGGCACTGCTGGTCCTGTCGGCCCTGCTGTGTGGCGCATCCGCCCAGGCGACTGAACGCATCCCCCGAATCCTGTACGTGGGGGACAGTTGGACCGGGTTCATGTGGGGCTTCCGGTCCATGAAGACCGCCCTGGAACTGCCGGCGTATGCCGCGGACGGACTGAATCGCTGGATTGAAACGGGCAGCAGTACCGCCATCATGGGCGCAAAGGCCTATGAATTCCTGTCGGACTCGCGCAAGGCCGCTGTGGCGGACTCGCTGGCCAGTTATCCGAACATCGACGTGGTCATAATAACGCTGGGCGGAAATGACTTCGCAGGCGGCTTCCCGGTGAACGTTCCCGGACAGGGCGTCCGCAACGTGGACTGGTACGATTGGTACATGGAGAATGAATGGGACGTCAACCCGCTTAATCCCTCACGCAACCAGCACGCTCACTGGCCGGAACAGGCACTGTTTGACCAGTTGAAGAGCGACATGCAACAGATTCTGCAGCACATTCTGGCGCAGCGCCCCGATATTCGCGTGGCTGTCGTCGGTTATGACCGGACCTGCCGCAAATCATACCAGCGCCCCGGACTGACGATTGTCCGCCAGAATCAGGGTCTGCTGAAGATGGAAGAGACCAAGCGCGACTTGTGCGTGGCGATGGCGCAACTGCCCGAATATGCCGGCCGCGTTGAGTACATTCAAAACATGGGCCTGATTCAGAACAAGTACGGCTACTTCACCAGCAATGAATGGGGCGACACCGGGACGGAGCCTTATCCAGCCGCGCGCCCGCTCAGCACGGTGGACGTGCTTCCCGGCGTGGCACCGCTGCCGGGCAGCT
>CAIJOU010000079.1 GCA_903822375.1 Candidatus Hydrogenedentota bacterium | reverse complement strand
TTCCACAATCGACTGCAACGGGGAGCATGCACCCCCCGCCCCTGCTTGGCTGCCCCCCCCCGGAGGGGGGACCTGATACCGCGCGAAACGTCATCTTTTCGGGGCGAGGAACAGCCGTCACCGCACGCCTTCGAACATATCTGCCAAACATTTGGACCCGGAACGTCACTGCCGGGGGACCTGCCTTTGTTCTCGTCTATGCGCACCAAAACCGATTACTAATAAAGACACCAACAACAAGACTCCCGCGCCGGAATTGCCCGAGTCATGCGGGGGGGAAAGCGTTCCCCCGGAGCATCCGGACGGGGCGGTGTTTTCCCCTTCCGTTGCGCCGACAACCGTAACGGTTCCCGGAACCGTGGCGCCGATGATTTGCGTACCGTTGGGGGAGACCATCTGTGCCACAGTCATGGCCACCGGATAGGTGTCCGCAGGCACGCCTGCGGCGACATTGAACAGCATCGTGGCAAGCACCCCATCTGCAATCGTTTTCTGATTAAGTCCGGCGACGATGACCCGGACCACACCGTCGGACACAATGTTGAAGGAGACGTTCTTTCCGGCATCCTGGGCGGCCGCTCCGGTTTTTACGGTTGACAGCGTCAAAACGGCGGGTTCGTAGGCCACGTCCATCTGAACACCGCCGATCGCCGCGCTTGCCCCATCGTTGGAAAGCGATATGGGCACCTGGACAGCGGTGTCTCCGGCGGTGGCGTTTTCCACGTTCGCCACAGAAAGGGTTGCTGCGCGCGCATTCCCGGTCACCGTCAGCAGGGCCAAGAGAAGCGCAACACCGACACTGCCCGCAGGTCGCAGCAAGGCGGCGCATGCACTACAATCTCTTGAGGTCCGTGTGCGCATCGGTCAACTTCTCCTGAACGCCCATGCACCAAACATCAGAGCCAGCGCCGCAATGCTCCCCACGATCAGAATGAGGATGCCGGAGTTCGATGGCTCGTTTATCTTGAGGGTACCGTCGGCTCTTGGGGAAACCGCCGTGGCCGGATGGAACGGCGAACTGGAGCCCGTTCTTGCCGCGAGTGTTTGAGCGGAATTGCTTTTGGAGGGTCCAAGAGGCGACACCCCTGAAGAATTCTCGGCAACAAGGGTCTTCCTGGCAGCAAGAGCAGAAGGCGTGCCGGCACTTTCCGGGGACCGTTGGTCAACTTGGCCCTTTGGAAGGGACGCACTGTTGACCATCCTGCTGACACTGCCCGGGGTCGAGTTCTCCAGTACCCGCCGGGAAGGTGCGCCACTGGAAACCAACGGCACGGCAGGCGTGACGGCATTCTGATTGCCCTGCGCCGGGTCGTGCGAAGCCACGGATGCACCCATTGCGGCAGTGCTGCGTCGGCCGGCAGCGCCCATTTCCTCCCGTCCTGACTCCAATGCGGGTGAAAATCCGGTTGCGCCGAGGTCGGCGGAGATTCTGCCGGTATTGTTCTGCAAGGTTGCAGATGTGCCGGTGGAAGAGGTCTTGGTGTTTGATTCAGTCGTCGTGGCCGCTGTGGATTCGGACAGGTTGGCGGAGACGTCCAAGCCCTCAATGCTTTCACCCGACGGGCCGGATGCCACCACCTCATCCAACGTGGTGCTATTGGAAAAAGAAGGGGACGACGCCGTTTTGTCCATTCGCTCAAAGTGCAGGGTGGCAACGGTTCCCGAACCGAAGCTGTCCTGATTAATGCCGGCAACGACCACGCGCACTGTTCCCGGTTCCGTTTCGCTCACCACAGCGTCTTTTCCGGCCCCGGTCGCGGCACCACCCGATATTGCGTCGGCGAAACCGTACTGGCTGCTGTCATAGTGAAGGTCAAACTGCAAAGCGGCGACATTCTGGCCGGAATCAGGGGCGACGTTAACGGACACGTCCAGCCCCCCGTCCGCCGCAACCACCGGCGAGCCCAGCGTTATCTTGCCGGCTTGAGCGGCGGAGACCGCCAGAACGAGGCCCAGCGTGACTCCAAGAGCCACCAGACCCCACCGTCTTTTCAGAAAACACATCATGTAATGACCTCGATTATCCGAATACCTGCCGGGTCGGACGCAGGAAGTGTTGCCTCAACCTGCGTCCTTCCCAGCAAGCCTATCATGTGCCCAAATGGGACATTTCAACCATGTCTCTGCGCAGCGCACCGCGCAGGGGACCTCTTTCGACAGTTTTCCGAAGCGTTTCTTGCACGCACGTGCCGCCGCCGGGCAAACCGCGCGGCCATGCCACCGGCCACCAGGCATCCCAAGAGCAGGGCCACGGCAGCCAGCGGCAAAGCATGTGAAATGCCCGGCGCGCTGTCCGGCGCGGGTATTGGACCCGCGTTCATTTCTCCGCCGCCTGTCTGCACCGCCACTTGGGAACCGTTCGGGTCGGCCAGAACCGCGTTTCGGACTTGCACCGCCGATTTCGCGGAAACTTCACCGCCCGACACGGTGAAGTTAAGTTTGGCAACCTCGCCACCGGCAATCACGTCGGCGTTGAGGCCCACCACCAGCACGCGGATTTTGTCCGGAGAAAGCTTCGAGAAACTGAGCTGTTTTCCGGCGGCTTTTGCCGCGGCTCCCTCCAGAACGCCTCCGGAAGTAGCCAGCGCGAGCATGGCCGGATCAAATTCAACATCGAACTGGAGCGCCGCCACGGCACAGCCCGCAGGCACCGAAAGCGCAACGGGGACGGTCAGGGAACCGGCACCCGGCGGCACGGCGGCATTTTGAACCGTCAGCGTGGCCGCAGCACCAAAGGCGCCGGACATTGGGAGCAACAGCAGTGCCACAACGGCGGCCAGGCCAACTGATTCCGGCCGGATCGAAGGCCGGGGCCTGGGAAGCGGCCCACAAAGAACCGCTTCCCAGAGCCATATTCCAGCCTTTCGAAAGCAGCCAAGCACGGGCGCAGCCACTAGCGCACCGCACAGGCTTTTCGCGGCCGGCGTCTTCATGACGCAGTGGTGCCCGTTCCCAGGGACACGAGGAAGTTCACCGGCGAACCCGGCGGAACCATCGTCCCGGAGGGGGGGAACTGCCGGATGACCTGTCCCTGCGGGACGGTGGCATCGTTCTGCTCCCTTACAAGGCCAACGGAGAGGCCTGCCGCGACGATGGCGGACTGGGCATCATCCTGCGTCATGCCAACGATATTGGGTACGGCAACCGGCGCGGGGGCGGGTCCTGTCGACACCTCGACGGACACCGGCGCGTTCACCGGAACGGTTTTGTCCGCTTCGGGTCTCTGCGCCATGACCTGGTCAACAGGCACCGTGTCACTGTGCCTGCGGGCAATTGCGCCAAGCGGGAAACCGGCGGCCGCAATCGCGGTCTTTGCGTCTTCCAGCGTCATGCCGACCACGTTGGGAACTGTGGCGGTCTGGACTTCAGGCTCGCCCTCACCCTCGGCAGCGGGATGCGGCGGGCGGTGCTGCAGGAAATCGGGAATGCCGTCGCCGTTGGCATCCATCGCGGGCGGAATGTGCGGGAACCCCATGCCATGGCCCAAGTTGTCGGGGATGCCGTCGCCGTTCGTGTCTGTCAGGCGGGGCAGGTGCAGCGCACCCAACAACTCCGGAAGATGCTGCGAAACGGCGTTCATCAGGAAGTCCATCGCCTGTGCGGGCACCGTGATGTTGTTCTGCTGCAGCCAGGTCTGGACGCCATCGCGCAGACAGACAAGGAACGGCTCCAGGAAGTCAGGAATGTGGTTGCCGTTGGCATCGACCAGACTCACGTCTGTAATAGAGTCAATATTGTTGGCAACGCAGTCTTTGATCAGACTCTTTATCGCCGCGACATCCACGCACGGCAGCGTTATCGGCAGGCCCATCTTGGTGCCGGCCGGCGCGCCGCAGTCGAAGATGGGAAGCTTTGCCGCCTGATCGATGATCCTGTCGAGAAAATCAGGGATGCCGTTTCCGTCGGCATCGGCAAGAAGATCCTGCTTGTTGATGTGCGCCAGCAGGTCCCGAATGTCGGCAGTGACTGTAATAACCGGACCAAAGGTAAGCGTGCCAAGGTCCAGCACGTCACACTGAGACAGGTCGGCAAGGGGCAGCACTGCTGAAGTGACTCCGGCAATGGTGAACTGCACGGTGCCCGTCTCCTGGTTGCCAGCTGCATCGGGCACTGTGGCAAACACGAAGGACCATACCTTCCTGACCGGCAGCTTGATACTAAAGGCTCCAGTAGTCGGGTCCACGGTCACGACGACCTGGTCTCCATCCTGCGAAACCGCCGCCAGCGTAACCCCTGCCAGCAGAACGTCTTCCGGGGCGGACAGAATGCCCTTTACGCGCTGCAGGAGGCCACCGGTTCCCAGGGTTGTGTTAATCAGGTTCTGCACATCCCCAATGTCCACCTGGCTGTTTCCGTCAATATCGGCCAGCGCCGATCCGGGGGCGGTTTGCAGCGCCTGCGCGATGGCCGCCTGGATATCCAGCACGTTCACGACCCCGTCGCCATTGACATCACCCACAGCCGAGAACGGTGTCCCGGCGGAAGCGGTGCCTGCGGCCGCGAAAGCCACCACGGCGAGGAAAAGCAACTTAAACAACGTTTTCATCTTACATTCTCCATTCTGGTCAACGTCTCATCCGAAAGAATCCGCATCGGAGAGACCGTCCATGGGTTCATTTCAATCTACTCACTGATTATGTTTGGAGTACAAAGCTGAAATGGCCGCACCCTGGGTATTGGTTACACTACAGGTGAACCGGCACTGCATGCCGGGCTCACGAGAGGCAATTCAACGCCATGTGCGAAGCGCCTGAATCAGGCGGCGAATGGAGGGGCGTTGGGCGTTAGAATGAAGAGGTAACGCTCCGTGGTGGTGGGAACTATGCACCGTTCAGCGTGCTCACCGGGCTCGGACAGCACCGGGGGAAAAACAACGGTTGATGCTGATTCAACCTCACGATCGACCAAGTCCACCAGACGACCGGTCTGATAGCTGAACAGACAGATCTCGCGCCCGCTCGGTTTTGAGGTGGGGATTTCCCGCTCATGGCTGCCGAACTGCACTTCCCGCAGCGCGCGCTGAAAGTCAAGGACGCAGGAAGGGCCGACTGGTCCGCCCCGATGCGAGTTCGCCGAATTATCGGGCTGGAGCGTCTTTGCTATGATGGCCTGAAGGTCAAGAACGTTAACCTGCTGGTCCCCATTGACGTCGGCCGAGGCAAGACACCCCAGTTCGCGAACACCAAGGACTGGTATCGAGATCGCGACAGCGCAGATAATGCGTATACAGTGTCTTGCCTGCATCTTTGCCGTTCCCTAGTCTACTCCACATGAAGGGTAGCACGAAGAGCCGGGGTTGTCAAGGGACCATGAGAAATGAAACGCGCGGGAAGGCTGCCGCATTCATTGCGATGGGAATTATGGGAATTATGGGAGCTACGGGAGGAATGGGACCCTTGGGGCTGGGAGTTGCGTGCCGTGTTTCCCCGCCGGCCAAGGCCGGACACGGTGTGTTCGGCCGGTGGCACATAAGAAGATGTGCGGGTATTCCTTTGCATTGCTTCCGGGGTTCTGGTAATATCCGACGCCCTAAGTGTACTGAATTAGAGTGCTTTGGAGGCGGAGCGTTTCCGCACGAGTCACGTTGCCACGCATGACCGGAAATGCAAGGTTCCGGCCGGGCTGAAAAGGACCATGCCAGTGTCCATCGCAATCCAGACGAGCAAGCTCACCAAGGTGTACGAGGGTTCCTTCCGGGCGCAGGACGTGCACGCTCTCAAGGAACTGGACCTCATCATCAACCAAGGCGAGATCTACGGGTATCTCGGTCCAAACGGTTCGGGCAAGACGACCACCATCAAGATGATGCTGGGCCTGCTGTTCCCGACTTCGGGCACCATCGAGATACTGGGCAACCCCAACGTCGGTTCGGCCTCGGTCAAGCGCAATATCGGCTATCTTCCCGAAGGCGCCTATTACCCCGACTTCCTCAAAGGCGAGGAAATTCTGGAGTACTACGGCAAGCTTTACGGTCTAGGCGGCAAAGACCTGCGCCACCGCATGGCCGAAACACTTGAGCTGGTCGGCATGACCCATGCGCGCAAGCGCCTGCTACGGGGCTATTCCAAGGGCATGCGCCAGCGCATCGGCCTTGCCCAGGCGCTCATCAGCGACCCGGCCATCCTCATCCTTGACGAGCCCACGACGGGCCTGGACCCGATTGCCCGCAAGGAAATCCGCGACATCCTGGCGAATCTGCGCGACAAGGGGAAGACGCTGCTGATCTCGAGCCACGAACTGCTCGAGGTGGAGTTGATCTGCGACCGCGTGGGCATCCTCTTTGAGGGCGTTCTCCAGGCCCAGGGCACGCTGGATGAACTGCTGGTCCAGCGCGACGTCACGGTGGATGTGGACGACTTGGACGATGCCACCGCGGCGAAGCTGGCGGAAAGAGGGCTGCAGGTGGAGGACCGGGTGGGAACGCGCGCAAAGCTGCGCGTGGCGTCCGCCATCACCGCCTATGAGGCGCTTGAGCTGTGCCGCGCCTTCAATCTCAAACTCATCGGCGTTGCGCCGCGGCGCGAAACGCTTGAAGAACTTTTTGTGCGTGTCGTGGGCGCCGCACAGTCGACTCGGAGACAGTAATCATGGGTGCTTTTATCGATTTCTTCCGCGGCCCCTGGCACATTGCCGTGTACACCTACCGGGAGGGCATCCGCAAGAAAACCCTCATCGGTTTCCTGATTCTGAGCCTGCTGGTCATTTTCGGGGCGAGCTTCATATCGTCGTACCTCGACCCGACCTCGGAGACGGACATCGACCTGAAGCTGATCAAGGACATCTGCGTCGCGACGATCTCGATCTTCGGCGTGCTGATCACCATTTTCATCTCTGCGTCGGTGGTGCCCGGCGAAATTGAGAACAAGGTCATCTACACCATCCTTTCGAAGCCGGTGCGGCGCATCCAGTACCTGCTGGGCAAGTTTCTTGGCGCGCAGTTGATCATCATCGTCAATCTGGTGCTGATGGGATTCCTGTTTTGCGCCGCGTTGTACATGCGGCAGCAGGTGTTTCCCAGCCTGCTGCTGTGGTCGCTGCTGCTGACCTATTTTGAGTTCCTCATCATCTCGGCGTTCACCTTCGCCGTGTCCTGCGCGTCCACGTCGGCCGTGGTGCCAACGATTATCGGCCTGTTCATCTACATCACGGGCAACCTGACCGAGTTCCTCAAGGACGTGCAAAACCGGGCCGGCCAAAGCGGCAAATGGTTTGATGACATGATTGGCTGGGTTGCGAACGCGCTGTACCAGATGCTTCCCAATCTCCAGAATTTCAGCCTGAAGACGCAGATCATCAACGGCCAGCCGAATGATCCGCCGACGGATGTGCTGATTCCCAACCTCATGGCCTACGGCACCCTGTATGCCATCTTCGGATTTCTTCTGGCGTGGGTGATCTTCTGGCGCAAGGAGGTTTAAGCCCCATGAAGCGCCACCAGAAACTGGTCCTCGCGGGGGCCATGCTGCTCATCCTAGCGCTGGCCGCCACGCAGGGGCGGCATGTGCGGCATCTGCGCGAATCCGAGTCGTTTTACCGCTGGATGCTTGCCGCGGCGGTCAATGAGCGCCTGTTCCAGGACGAAAGCGGCCAGTTCAAGGACAAGGAACTGTTTGAACAGTGCAACGCCGCATCGCAGAAGCTTGCAGGCCTGGTTCCCACGGTGGCGGCCGTTGCGAAGGAACAGCCCAAGGCGGCATCCGAGCCCCCCGCGGCCGAACCCGGTGAGGTGAGCGAGATCGGCAAGGCCTCGCAGGAATACAAGAACGACCCGAGAATTTGGGCGCTTGCCCGGAGCAACGAACTGGCCGACGCGCGCGCCAGCTTTCTGAAACTGGCCCGTTCACGACAGTTGCGTTTCGCCCAGGACATTCAATACGCGGAGGCCCAGGAAAGCGGCGTGGGCCTGTTCAACCTCTTCTTCGGATTCCGAAAGGTTGCGGCGAACTTCATCTGGATTCAGGTGGACCGCTACTGGCACCAGGGCGAGAACTACCGGATGGTCGCCCTGATGAAGACCTGCACGGCCCTTGACCCGCATTTCGTCGAGGCCTATCTCATCGGTTCCTGGCATCTTTCCTATAACGTTACGGCGAAGATGATGGACACCCCGTGGCCCCAGCGGAAATGGGACCCCAAGTACAGTGCCTGTGTGGGGGAGAAAGAGAAATACTATTACGTTGCCATCAACTTCCTCAAAGACGGCATCCGCAACAATCCGCGCAACTACAAGCTCTACTTCGACCTTGGTTTCGCCGTGTACAAGCAGAAGCTCAAGGACTACCAGAACGCCGTCAAATACCTTTCCGAAGCCATACGACAGCCCCACGATCGCTGGGTACCGCGGCAGTTGTTTATCTGCCAGGAGTTGAACGGCCAGTACGCGGAGGCGCTTGCGGGCTGGGAAGACTATGCGCGCCGCTTCCCGCAGACATCGACAGGACAGGAGGTGGCCCCGCGTTTCATCAAGCGAAACCAGGGACATCTGCTCGAGAAAAGGGCAGAGGAGGCGTTCAAGGCGGCGGCGGCGGCAACCGACCCGGCCGAGGCGGAACGGCTGCGCAAGGAAGCCCTCAAATTCCGCGAACAGGCGAAGGACATCTTTATGGTGCTGGGGTCGACAGAGGGCGACGCGCTTCGCATGCGCATCGAGGCCACGGAACTGGCGGAACAGAAACGTTACATGGAAGCGGTGGCGGTTCTGGACAAGGCCCGCTGGGAAAGCGCCGAACTTTGGGACGACCTGTCGCACCGGATTATGCGGTACAAAGCGGATGGGAATCTGCCCATCTCCCTTTCGGAGCAGAAGGAGATGGAGCGCGAGAAAGATGCCGGGCTGTGCGCCGGCATGCCCGAGCAGGAGCGCCAGCGCGTGCAGCAGAAGAACGCGCAGTTGAATTAGGAATTAGGAATTAGAAATCAAGAAGTGGGGGCGCACAGGCTGCGTTTGGCGAGGGGCGCTTTTTTTCTGAAGTGCGGTTGACGGCAAGACGCGTGGCGAAGCGGTTTTGAACCTTCCGCGAAGCGGATGCTATACTGATTTGCACATTATGAACACAAATGGCACAGCGGTTCCCAAGAGGAAGGCTATCCTGAACATCAGGCATTGAGCCGGGCTTTGCCATCACACCACCCCACCCCATTACCATTAGAGAAGCACCACAAATGCATAACGACCACGAAAATCGACCCACACTGGTCGCCCGCCTGAGGCGGTTGATTGTCGGCGGTGCCCGGGACCCGCATGATCCCGACATGGCCCACAAGATGGCGCTGATTGCCTTCTTTGCCTGGGTGGGTCTGGGAGCGGACGGGCTGTCCTCGTCCTGCTACGGTCCGCCGGAAGTCTTCCTCGTTCTGCTGAAGTATCCTTTCCTGTCGCTTTTCGTGGCCCTGGCCTCGGCGCTCACCGTAATCGTTATCAGCATGAGCTACGCCCAGGTCATTGACCTGTTTCCCCACGGGGGCGGCGGATACATGGTGGCGAGCCGTCTGCTGACGCCCAAACTGGGCATGATTTCCGGTTGCGCGCTCGTCATCGACTACACGCTTACGATCGCCCTCTCCATTGCCAGCGGCGCCGATGCCATCTTCAGTTTTCTGCCCTCCGACCTGCTTCCCTGGAAAATGTACATGGCTGTTGCCGGCGTCATCGCGCTGACCGCACTCAACATGCGGGGCGTCAAGGAGTCGGTGGTGCCCCTGATTCCGGTGTTCATGGTGTTCGTCTTCGCGCACCTGTTCGCCATCGGTTACGTGATCTTCACCCATGTCGGGGAGATGGGGCGGATTGCGGGAAGCACCATGACGGACGTGCACACCGCCTCCTCGCAAATGGGCGTGTTTGGAATGGTCCTGCTCATGCTGCGGGCCTACGGCATGGGCGCCGGCACGTACACGGGCATCGAGGCGGTCAGCAACGGCCTGCCCATGCTGCGCGAGCCCCGCGCAAGAACGGGCAAGCGGACGATGGTGTACATGGCCTCGTCGCTGGTGGTGGCGGTGGTGGGCCTGATGTTCTGCTACGTCCTGTGCGAGGTCAAGTTTGTGGAAGGCAAGACGCTCAACGCGGTCATGCTTGAATCCATGACGGCGGGATGGCGCTGGCCCTGGGCCGGACACGCGTTTGTGCTGGTCACGCTGATTTCAGAGGCGGCGATACTTTTCGTCGCGGGGCAGACGGGCTTCCTGGGCGGGCCGCGGGTCATTGCCAACATGGCGCTCGACCGCTGGCTTCCCAACCGTTTCGCCACGCTGAGCGACCGGCTGGTAACCCAGAACGGCGTGCTGCTGATGGGCGGCGCGGCGCTGGTGCTTATCGTGGGAACCGGCGGCTCGGTCCAGTACCTGGTCGTGCTCTACAGTATCACCGTGTTCATCACCTTTGTGCTTGCCCAGTCGGGCATGGTGCGCCACTGGTGGAGCGTGCGCGGCAGCGCCGAACCCTGGAAAAAGGGCCTCCTGATCAACGGCATTGGCTTGGTCCTCACCATCTTCATTCTGGTGTGCATGACCATCATCAAGTTCCGCGACGGCGGCTGGCTCACGCTCATCGTAACCGGTGCGCTTGTGGTGCTTTGCCTGGCCATCCGCAGGCATTACGACAACACGCTCAAACTTCTCAAGCGGCTTGACATGCTGGTGGAAGTCTCGCAGGCCTCCCAGGGCATGCGCGCCAGGGGCGAGACGGACAGGAACGTGGCGTTTGACCCGGACAAGAAGACCGCGGTCATTCTTGTGAGCGGTTTCAACGGACTGGGACTGCACACCCTGTTCGGCGTGGTGCGGCTTTTCGGCAACACATTCAAGAACTACGTTTTTGTGCAGGTGGGCGTCATCGATGCGGGCAATTTCAAAGGCCCCACCGAAATGGAGAGCCTGAAGGCGCACATTGCCAAGGACTTGGACAGCTATGTCAAGTACATGCAGCAACAGGGCTGCTATGCCGAAGGCCGTTCACTGGTGGGCACCGACGCCGTGCAGTCGCTTTCGGAACTGGTTCCGGAGATATTGGAACAGTACCCCCAGGGGATCTGCTTCGCGGGACAGTTGGTGTTCCCCGAAGAGACGAGTTTCACGCGGCTGCTTCACAACTATGTGGTGTTCGCCGTGCAGCGGCGGCTTTACAGCCGCGGCATTCCGTTCGTGATCCTGCCGATACGGGTTTGACGCGGGGGAGACGGAGCGGGTTGTGCCGCCCTTTCAGGGCTACGTTTCTTTGGGGCTTGACCCGGGGCTTACGCCCCGGGCTATTGTTGTATCGCGCCTTCGGCGCTCCGAAAAACATAGCCGGCAGGGATGCTCCCGCCTTCGCGGGAGTGACGGGCGCTTCCAGTGGGACTATCGGCGGCGGCCGGGGAAGCCGCCGGGCGCATCCTTGCCGAGCAGCTTTTCCCACGGATCGACAGAAGTGTCGCTGAGTTTGACGCCGCCCGGATCGGCGGGCAGGCCCGTTGCATAAAACTGTGCCAGCGTTATGAACTCCACGGAACCGTCCATCCAGACCACGTTGGAACCGCCGGGCACGTGATTGAAGTTCATGCCATTGTTTCCCTTGCCCGCGACATCCCACATCATGGGTATCTTGGGCATCGGGGCCTCGGGCGGGGGAAGCTTGATGGGGGCGAATGCGAACCATCCGATATAGCTATAACTGGTAAACTCGAATTTCGGCGGGCTTTGGTCGCCCTTGGCTGCATTCTTCAAGTACTCTTCCCATAACTTCATCTGTTCGCTGTAGCGCGACGTGGACGGACAAAAAAAGACCTTGATGTCGGCCACGTAGTCATTTCTGAGAGCGCTGAGACAGTCGACATTGCCATTGCCGCTCCAGGGCAGTTCGCGCTTGTGCTCCGAGGCGTACATCTGGAGCGCCATGTTCAGTTCGGTCAAATTGGACATGCAGGAACTGCGCCGCGCGGCCTCGCGCGCGCGGGCCAGGGCCGGCAGGAGTATGGCAGCCAGCACGCCGATTACGGCGATGACCGCCGTCAGTTCAAGCAGCGTGAATCCGCTTCGCCGCGTTATTGACATGGTCCGCCCTCCCGCCAGTTCAGCGCCAACAGCCGTCCCTGGGCATCCAGTTGAAGGTCCGCCACCACCCGCGCCTTTGCATGGAAACTCTGCAGTTTGGGACGGAAGGTACCGGTGGAGACGATTTGCCACGAACCCGGTTTCGTCCCGGCGGTTGCCGTAACGGAAAAAACACCCTCGCCGAGCCAAGTGTTCTCTTCACCCGCATAGTGCGGGTCGATTCGCAGTGAAGCCACCGCCTTCTCCAGTCCGGCATCGGCCAGATTCATCGCGGTTTGAACGCGCGCGCGCTGGTAGGCATCGGACAATCCCCGGTTCAGCAGTGCGTAGAAGGATGCCGAAAGCAGCGAGCCGATGGCCAGCAGCGCCAATACCATCAGGAGGATAACACCGCCCTGTTTCCGGTCCAGTGTGCGCCGTTTCATACCCGTCCCTCCCCGCCCAGCATGGAGCGCATCGTGGCGGAATAGTGGTAGACCACGTTTGGCCGGTTGGGCGACTGGGCCGCGTTCTGCACATCCATCTCCATGGAGACAAGCCGCGCATCCCTGGCGGCATTGAACCGAATCGCCATCGTCCACAGCGCATACGTCTTCAGATAGGTTGCCTTGCAGACGCCGTCATGTTCCTCGACGTCCAGCCGGGCAAATCTGCCGTTGTCCATCCGCCGCAGCACGGCATAGCGCCTTGCGGCGGTGTCCGGGGCGGGGGAGAGTTCAAGGACCAGGCAGTCGCCGCCGGTCTTGAATTCCAGCACGCCGTCGACCACGCGTCCCGCCTCCCGCACCGCCGTGGAGAAGGCATCGCGTATCTCCGCCGTGTAGCGCACCCGGTCCAGCACCCTGTCGGACGCGGCCGAGAGCCGCATGGTCGAGATGAAGGTCTGCGACATAACGGAGATGAGGATCGTGAGCACCGCCAGCACACAGAGGCATTCGATGAGGGTCATGCCGCTGTTGCGGAACATGGGTCTGGATTCCCGCCTGCGCGGGAATGACGGGAAGGAATGAGCGCCGGGGCCGGCGAGAACATACACCCCCCGGCCCTTCGGGCCACCCTCCTGGAGGGGGGATCTGGAAGCGGGGATGGCGGCAGCATAAAGCTCCCGGCCCTTCGGGCCACCCCCCTGGAGGGGGGACCAGGAACGAGGGAAAAGGGTGGGTTTCATTGTGCCGCTCCTCCCTTGTCGCCAATGAGCGTGCGGGCCGAGGCCTGCATCGGCCTACCGCCGTCACCGACCCAGGATACCCGCACCTCGACATCGCGGAGGCCCAGTTTGGGCTCGCCGTAGACGCGGACGCTCCTCTCCATTTGCACCTTGACCAGCCTTTCGAGCGCCGGAGTGGCAGGCATGGGGTCGTGCTCCACTTCCGCCAGTTTTTCGAAGGGCGTTGCGCGCATGCATTCCAGCTGGTTTTGCGCCACGGTCTGCGCCGTGTGCATCTCCTGCATGGCGCGCACCTTCTCCACACCGTAGTGGAACGAGGTGACTATGGCAAACACGCCTATGCCGAGCACGCCCATCGCCGTCACCAGTTCGATGAGGGTGAAGCCCGTTCGTCGAAGTCTTTGGTTCATCCGTCACTCCTCCCTGTGCATACCCGCGCCGGGCGCGGGGAACAACCGGTCAATTTCTTCGGGGGTGGTTTGCCGCGCGCGCACGCAACGCGCGGCCTGTTCAAAGAGCGGCACCATGCCCGCCGCGAGCGCCACTTCATGCACGGTCTGCGTGCGCGGCCGGGTCACCAGCAGTCCTTCGAGCGATTCGTCCACCATAAGCACCTCGCCCAGCGCGGCGCGGCCGCGATAGCCGATGCCAAGACAGGCGGTGCATCCAACGGCGCGCATCGTGCCGGTCCCCTCGGCAATGCCGTAACGAAGCCGTTCGCGCGGCGCGGGCAACGCGGTCTCGGCACAGTCGGGGCAGACACGGCGGTACAGCCGCTGTGCCATGACGCCCACCACGGATGAGGCGGCAAGATAGGGTTCGACGCCCATGTCGAGCAGTCGAGTGAACACGCCCGCGGCGGTGCCGCTGTGGATGGTGCTGATGACGAGGTGTCCCGTCAATCCCGCCTGCACGGCGGTGCGCGCCGTTTCCGGGTCGCGAATCTCGCCCAGCACAATCACCTCCGGGTCCTGACGCAGGGCGGCGCGCAGGGCGGCCTCATAGGTGAAGCCGGTGTGGGGGTTCACTTCCGACTGGGACACCCGGCCCAGACGGTACTCAACCGGGTCCTCAATGGCGACGACGTGGGTCGAGGGGCCGCGGCGGCCCAGGATCTCCCGAATCATGGCGTAGATGGTCGTTGTCTTGCCGCTCGACGCCGGTCCGGTCAGCAGGAAGGCACCCTGCGGACGTGTGACAATGCCGCGCAGCGCGCCGGTGGTGTCGGCGTCAAAACCAAGCACGTCGAGATCAAACAGGTTGGGGTCGGGATTGAGAATGCGCAGCACCAGCTTCTCGCCGGCCACGGTGGGGAAGGTGGACACGCGGACGGCCTTGCCGCAGCCGGACGCCTCCGGATCGATGCGGCCATCCTGGGGCAGGTCCTTCTGGTACGTCAGTATTTGGGCCAGCACCTTGACCCGCCCAACGATGCGCGCATGGTACTGCACGGGAATATCGGCCACTTCGTGCAGTATTCCGTCGATGCGAAAGCGCAGCGACACGCCGTCGTCCCAGGGTTCGAGATGCACGTCGCTGGCGCGGTGCAGCGCGGCCTGAACCAGCATCGCGTCCACCGCCTCGATGGCACCCGTTTCACCCGCGCCCGCCAGCGCGGCCAGCACCGCGCCGATGCGGTCAAAGGGCAATGCTTCGGCAAGAGTGGCCGCTGCATCCGGCGTCGCTTTCTTTGCAAACAAACCCATTTGGACCTTTCTACATTTGGCTGACTATCGTGTCCATGGTGGTGCACAGCAGTCCGAAAAAGCGCGCGTGAACGGCCAGCACCAGCACACCGCAACCCATGATGGCCAACGGAAACAGCACGTTCGACAACATCCGCATCGCCCGTTCCGCGCGCAGCCTGTAGGCATGGGAGACCCTGGACAGCGACTCGGGCAGACAGCCCGCATGCTCGCCAAACGCCACCGTGCTGCGAAGGGAGCCCGGTGCGCGCCAGCGTTCCTTTTCCAAGGCCTGCGACAACGACTGGCCCGAGCGCACACGCCCGCCAAGACGGCGCAGCGTGGAACGAATCCCCCGGTGGACATCGGACCCGGCCGCGCTGTCCAGCGCCTTGTCCAGCGCGATACCCCGCGCAAGGAGCAGCGAAAGAAGGTTCAGTGCATGGCCCCACTGGGCGTACAGAATGATGCGGCGGACACCGGGAAACTGCGCAAACAGATACTTGCACGGCACGTACAGGAGCATGGCAACAAACAGGAACACGGCCGAGAGCGCGGCCCCGGAAAGAAACACGCCCAGTGCCCTGCCGGGCGCGGGAGAGCCCCCGCTGTTCAGAACCTTGTTGAACACTTCGGCCTGGTTCTCGCCAACGGCACTGAACGGCCTCAAGAGGAATCCTGTGTAGTTCATTACGCCTTTGCCGAAATCGGCCGGCCCGTGGATGTGCCCGCCGAAGCTGATCGTCAGGTCCTCAAGCACGGTAAAAGTGCTTCCGGCAAGCAGGCTGCTCACAAGGACGACATAGGCGAGCAGTATGACTATATAGGCGATTCGATTGCGCACTTTGTGTCCGGCCTGATGGCGGCTTTGCACCTCGTGCATCAGCCCGGCCAACGCCGTGTCCAGTTGATTCGAGGTTTCGGCCACCTCGACAAGGTCGACATAGTAGCGCGGGAAGAACTTGGGGGACTGGCGCATGGCGCCGGACAGGGACTCTCCGGCCCGCATG
>CAIJOU010000078.1 GCA_903822375.1 Candidatus Hydrogenedentota bacterium | reverse complement strand
TCCTGGGCCGTTATGAGGTGCAGGTGCTCGACAGTTTCGGCAACGGCCCGAAGGACAACTGGTGCGGCGGCATCTACAAGAAGGCCACGCCCATCGCAGACGCCGTGCTGCCGCCGCTGCAGTGGCAGACCTACGACATCACGTTCCACGCCGCCGAGTTTGACGCCAACGGCGCCAAGACGAAGAGTGCGCGCATCACGGTCCTGCACAACGGCATCACGGTTCACGACAACGCCGAACTCGACAGCCCGACGCCGGGCGGTGTGAGCGAGACCGACGCCGCGGCCGGACCGCTCCTGCTCCAGGACCATGGCACCCCAGTGAAGTTCCGGAACATCTGGTTCCAGCCGATCAAGTAATCAAAGCATTCGGGGCGCGGTTGCGGAATGCCGCGATCGCGCCCCCTTTCCTGTCAACCCCGAGAGGCCGTAGTTGGAATCCATGCACCTTTCGTTGGTCATACCCGCCTACAACGAGGCGCAGCGCATCGGACCCACCCTGGAGCAGACGCGCGACTATCTCGCGCGACAGGGCTACGATGCTGAGATCATCGTTGTGGACGACGGCAGCCGCGACAATACGGCGGCGGTGGTGGGTGCTTTCGGGAGCGTGAAACTGGTGCGGCTCGACCGGAACCGGGGCAAGGGCGCCGCCGTGCGGCGCGGCATGCTGAAAGAGGCCCGCGGCGCCTACCGCTTCTATTACGACGCTGACGCGTCCACCCCCATCGAGGAACTTGAGGCCTGCTGGCCGCGCTTCGACGCGGGTATCGACATCGTCATCGGATCCCGGGCACACGCCGCGTCGCGCATTGAGCGCCGGCAGGCATGGTACCGCGAACGCATGGGGCGCGTGTACAACCACTTTTTGCGCGGCCTCGGGCTTACCCAGTTTCTCGACACCCAGTGCGGCTTCAAGGGGTTCACCGCGCAGGCGGCCGAAGCCTGTTTCTCACGGCAAATGCTCGATGGCTTCTCCTTCGACGCGGAACTGCTCTACATCGCCGCAATGCACGGGCTGCGCGTGGATGAAATACCGGTCCGCTGGCGGAACAGCCCGAAATCGCGCGTCAATCCGCTGACCGATTCGACCCGCATGTTCCTTGACCTGCTGCGCGTGCGCGCCAACGCCGCCGCCGGGCGCTACGCATGAGCAGCGAAGCCGCGAGCCATGACTGGACCGATGTGACGATCCCCATGCGGCCGGGTATGACCATCTGGCCGGGCGATCCCGAGTTCCATATCGAGCCCGTGGCCCGCATTGCGTCGGGCTCGTCCTGCAACCTGTCGCTCCTGACGCTGTCCGCCCACTCGGGCACGCACTGCGACGCGCCGTGGCACTTCGTGGAGGACGGAAAGAAGCTGGACGAAGTGGACCCCTCGGTGTTCTTCGGCCGGGCACTGCTGGTCGACCTGCGCGGTGTGGAAACCATCCACGCCGCCGACCTGCCGACGGAGCCCCTGCCCCCACGCATCCTGTTCCGCACACGCAACTCCGATGTCCCGGCCAACGCCCCCTTCGACACCGGCTTTGTGGCGGTCGAGGCGGACGCGGCCGAGCGCATCGTGGCGGACGGCGTGCGGATGGTCGGTGTTGACGCCCTCTCCGTGGCGCCGTACAAACGGTCGGAAGAGACGCACCGCATCCTTCTGGGCGCCGGAGTGTTTGTGGTCGAGGGGCTGCGCCTGGAACGCTTCGTGGCGGGCGAACACGAATGCATCGTGCTGCCCATGCACCTCGTCGGCGCCGACG
>CAIJOU010000077.1 GCA_903822375.1 Candidatus Hydrogenedentota bacterium | reverse complement strand
GTGTGGCGAAACTCCTCATGCTGCGACTTGTGCAACGCGAGAGCGGGGTAGTTCTGTGCCGCCATGAGTTTCTCCTCCGCCTGAAAGTGGAACTCCACATAGTCCACCATGAAGTCAAGGGTCCTTGAAATAAACGGTGCTTCCTGGTGCGATTCGATGGCCGCGGACAAGTTGTTCAGTTTTTCAATGAACACCTTGTGCTGTTCGTCAATGAACTTGACCCCTATGGAGAGGCTGTCATCCCATTCAAATCTTTGCATGATCCTGTTCCTCGATAGTTGGACCACCGCCGAGTTTCATGAGCGACTGCGGTTGGCCGCGGCCGGCACTCAAGATGATGGCGATATGCAAATGAAAACACCCTCAAACGATGAAGGCACCGCGAACTCACCGCCGGGGAGGAGCATCATTTCTTCTCAACGCCTGCAGCGCGCTGATTTCATAGCAAGTCGAGCGCCAAGCGGTGCAAGGGCAGCCAAATCTTTGAAAACAGGCGTGATACGGCCAATGTCCGGAGTGGGGAGAGGCATTCAAGGGGTGTGAACACTTTGAATCGCCTGTTCAAATCGAATGGGGGACACGCAATAAAAGCACCGGGCAATCCGGGAACTGCCTGTTCCCCGTATTGTGCCTTAAGTCCTTGCTCCGCAGCTGGTAAGAACGAAGAACCAACGGTTCACCGGATGCGCAATCCCGACCACCACACCGGTGTGTGAGATTCCACACCGGTTTGGGCGGGACGGTCGCGCCTACCGGGCCAGATGACTTTGGAGAAAACACGGGCTGGACTGGACGCGCGGTTTTTAGCCAGAATAACCCATGGAAATGCGAATTTTGGTGGCATATGCGAGTCGTTACGGGTCCACGGGCGAGGTCGCCCGGGCGATGGGGGAGGTTTTGTCGCAGGCCGGCATGCAGGTGGATGTTGTGCCCATGCGGCAGGTGCAGGACTTGGCACCGTACGGTGCCGCGGTTCTGGGCACCTCCATCCGCATGGAGAAGCCGCTCAAAGAGGCCGTGGACTTTGCACGGCGTCACCGCGATGCACTTGCGCGGATGCCTGTGGCTGTCTTTTCCACGGGACTTTTCATGCGCGAGGACACTGTGGAAAACCGCGAAAAGACGCGGGGGTTCCTGGCACCCCTGCTGGAACTTGTTGCGAACCCGGTCGATGTCGCGTTCTTCGCCGGCAAACTGGACCACGGCAAGCTCAACTTCTTGTTGCGCTTTGCCGCCAAGCATGACAAGACGGGGGCCATGGAGGAGGGTGATTGGCGGGACTGGGACGCGATTCGGGCATGGGCGGGCGGACTCAGTGCCCGACTCCTCTGAACAGGTTGGGCCAAATCGGATGCGGTATGAAGAAGCACTCCATCGCGATAAACAGGATTGACCACAAAGGCGTGAAGAAAGAGCAGGTGGCAGCATGAGACAAAGGTGGATGTTGATGATGTGCACTCTTTTCCTTGCGGCGCTGCCCGGTCATGGGCAGGGGGTGACATTTGAGTCGCTGCTGAGGGAGATGGGGGACAGGGACCATGTGGCCAGGTTGCCGGTTCCCGATTACCGCTGCCTGCAGGCCAGCAGCTACAACCGCGCTTCGGTGCCGCCGCGCGGTTCGGAAGGGTGGTATGCCGACAGCGACGGTGTCGGGTTCATCCGCGAAGAGAAACAGGACGGCCGCAAAGAGTGGGTCATCATGGAGCACGAAGGCCCGGGCTGCCTGACCAAGTTCTGGACCCCATACTTCTATTACGATCTCAACAATCACCGCGGTCCCCGGATTCACATCTATCTCGACGGCGCGAAAGAGCCGGTCATCAACGAGAACTTCATTGAACTGCTTACGCGCGGCGAATACGACGGTGCGCCGTCAAAGGATAATTCCTTTACGGTGCTCCGGCCTTTTGCCCAGTACACCGCGCGCGCGGGTGACCTCTATCTGCCTATCCCTTTCGCGAAGAGCTGCAAGGTGACACTCGATAAGAAGCCTTTCTACAACATCGTCGACTATCGTGCCTATCCCGCCGGGACGGCAGTGGCCACGTTCACGCGCGGGGCTTATGACGCCGCACAGCCGGTGCTGGCAGAGATGGGCACCGCGTTGGAGACGGCTGCAGAATACGGTGGCGGCACCGTGTTGAATCTGGACCGTGCTGTCGCACCGGGTGCGCGGGAAACGCTACGGCTGCCGGACGGGAGCCATGCGGTGCGTTATTTGGAATTGCGGCTCGGGCCGGAAGGGAACCCGCATCGACTACGCTCCACCGTGCTGCGAATGACCTGTGACGGCGAGGAGACGATGTGGGTGCCGGCAGGTGATTTCTTCTGCAGCGGCAACGTCGTTAATCCGTTTCACACTTGGGAACGCAGCGTGGACAGCAATGGCACCATGTCCTGTCGCTGGGTCATGCCGTACCAAAAGAGCGCCGAAATAACGTTGGAAAACCTTGGTCCTGACTCTGTGGACGCGACGCTTCACGTGCGCGTGGCGGAGGGCGCATGGGACGAAGCCCGGTCGATGCATTTCCACGCCCATTGGCGCACCGATGAGCCGGTGCCGGGAACGCCGTTTCTGGACTGGAACTTCGCGGACATCCAGGGACGGGGCGTGTATGTGGGCGACGCATGGACTGTGCTGTGCCCCTCCACGGGCTGGTGGGGCGAGGGCGACGAGAAGATCTACGTCGATGATGACTATGACGGACGAAAGTTTCCGAGCCACTTCGGCACTGGGTCGGAAGACTATTATGGCTGGGCCGGCGGCGTGGTGCCCACGGGGGCGGACATCTTCTCAGCCCCCTTCCTGTCGAATGTGCGCATCGGCAACGTGGCCAACCCGCGCGGCTACAACATCTGCACGCGTTCACGTGTGCTCGATGCCATTCCCTTCACCTCGCGGCTGCGCTTCGACATGGAGGCGTCGGCGGGAACAGACATTCGCAATTCTTGGAACCTGTTGCACTATGCCGTTGTCACCTACTGGTATGCGCGGCCGGGTGCGGTGCACAACCGTCCGCCGCAGCCCGACTGGGCCGCGAAACCCGTGATGACCGTCGAGGAACTGGACGCCAAGGAGTCGGCCATAAAAGCGGCGCTTGGCAAATAGCAATGGCGAGCAAGGCGAGGGAAGGGAACAACATCCCCCGCCGCTTCGCGGCACCCCCTTTGAAGGGGGATTTCAGGAAGCCGACGCGGGTATTCACGGGCACGGGTACAGGCTCCCATTTCCGGTGCGGGATGACGCTGGCGCGGGCGGGCTTCGTGGCGGAAATGGGAGCCAGTCCCCTTGTGGGGCGCGGGACGAATGGGGTTGTTCGCGCAAGGCGCGCGACCGTGCCGTTCGTCCGGTGAAGTCTGGTACTCTATTGTCGTCTTCCAGCTTCCACGCACACAGGATGAATCCATGATGAAACCTCAGGCGCTTGCCCTTTCGTTTATTGCCGGGTTGACCCTTCTGAGCCAGGCGGTTTATGCCGCCGACCCGCAGGAGGGTGCTTTCGGGCAGGCCTTTGACGCGGGCAAGGGTTCGCTGGCGGTCGCGGCGGACCCGGCCTGGAGCACGCTGCCGCTTACGGTGGAATGCCGGGTGAAACTGTTCGGCAAGGAGCAGTACAACATCCTGGTCGCCAATGAGACGAAGGCGTCGGCGACGCACTGGGAAATCTTCACCATGCCCGGCGACGGCACGGTGCACGCCTATGTGCCCGGCCGCGTGCCGGACCATGTGCACACGACGGTGCCCATTGTGGACGGGCAGTGGCACAGCGTCGCGCTGGTAATGGAACCGAACCGCTATCGACTGTTTGTGGACGGTGCGGAAAAGGCTTCCACTGAGGTAATGGTTGCGAACCAGACACGCGTGCCCGGGCCGCTGTCCATCGGCAGTCTGGCGGAGGGGGGATTCGGCTGCAACGGACTCATTGACGATCTGCGCATTTCGAACGCCGCCCGCCCCGTGGCGGCCACCGCGGTGGAAGGAACCGTCGATGACGCCACGCTGGGGCTCTGGCATTTCGCCGCCGACGCGATGGGCAGGGACGCCTCGGCGCGCAAGTGCGACGGCCAGTTCAAGGCGCGGCAGGCGCTGTTACTGCCGAATGGCACGGAAATAGCGGGCGGCATGCCGGCAGAACTGCAGCCGCTGCCCGAAGCCGAGAACACGGCGCCGTTGCGGGCCGCGCTGGCCGATACGGCGCAGCGGCTGAATCTGCGCAGTATGCATGCAGACGCGGTGCCAGACGCGGCACTTCGGGAATGGAGCTACGATTTTCAATGGATGGGGAAGAAGGAGTATCCGGAACACCGGCCCGGCGGGCCGACTCCGGAGAAGCTGGCAGCGGAGGTGTATGACCCGCAGGCGCTCATTCAGGAAGCGGACGGCGGGCCGTTGGGCACGGTGTTGCGGCGCGCCGGTGCGCTGATGGAGCGACGGAGTGACGATGCCGGTGCGAAGCTGGCTTTCTGGGGGACGGACTGGCGCAGCCTGCGGGCGGAGGCGGACAAAAGGTACGGAAACAAGGGCGAATACACACGGCATGAAGGGGATTCGGAATACCTGGGACTTTATTTGGCGGCCTGCGCGCTGCGGCGCGAGGTGGTGCTGGCAAATCCGCTGTTGGACTTCGACGACATTCTCTGTGTGGCGCGGGGCACCTTTGAGGGTTCGGTCCGGTCGAATCCCGAGACGGCCGACGCGCAGGGCGGCCATTTCGTCACGCAGTACTTTGGGTTCAACGCGCTGCCCGGCGGCGGGCTGTACATTGTGCACAACTACAAGACGCAACCCGAAGTGGTGGACCTGCTGGCCGGGTCGGTGGCGCAGAACGGGCGGCTCAAAGGCACCAAGCTGGATTACGGTGCGTTTGCCACGCCGGACCTGTCCTATGACGGCAAGCGGATCGTGTTCGCGTGGACTGAGAACGCCGAGCACCGGTGGATCTACTCGCAGAAGAAATGTTT
>CAIJOU010000076.1 GCA_903822375.1 Candidatus Hydrogenedentota bacterium | reverse complement strand
TGGACGCCGCCTCGGCCATGCGTTCGCCGTGGGTGTAGGTCGCGCGCCGTTCGGGCGCGCCGTTCTTCCCATAGGCGGCGTCGCGCAGCCGCTTGAACGCGGCCACGGCCTTGTCGGTGCCGATGCGGCCCAGCGCGATGAGCGACTGGACGCGGGCGTCGCGCGAGGCTTCCGCATCGCCCGCAACCGACTCGAAATAGCCCGTCATCCGTTCGCCGCCAAGCCGCACCAGCGCTTCCATGACGGCCTCCGTGCCCTGGTCGAAGAAGCTGCCGCCCAAGACGCGGGCGGTCGGAAAGAGGTTCTGCAGCGGTTCCACCGCTTTTCGTGCATCCAGCGCGGCCGCCACCCGCGCCAGCGCGGTGACGCGCTGCGTGTTCAGACTCACTATCACGGGGATTGACCGCAACTGCTTGATTACGAGCCGCTCCAGGTCGCGACGCTCGGCCTTGTTCAAGGCCGCCACCCCCTGGTCAACCGCTTGCGGGTTGTACGTATTCTGCCGCCATTCCTCCAGCAGCGCCTCCAGTTTGCCCGGTTTGGGCGTGCCCACCTCGATCGTCCTCTCCGCGTTTTCTCCCCAACCGACTTTGGCCGCCGCAACTTGTTCGTAGGGACCGTTCAGGCTGTTCGCGCCGGGCTTGATGGGCATGGCCGCCCCGTAAACATAGAACCCGGCAGGCAGAAGCTCAAACCGAACCCGCCCGTCCGCGTCCGTCTTGGGCAGATACTGGTAGTTGTTGCTGGTGTGGCTCGATAGGTCGTCCAAGGGACCCACCGCCACACCTTCCAGCGGCTTGCCGTCCAAATCCTCGACACGCACCGTCACCGACGACGCGGGACCCAGCACCACCGCCAGCGGAGGCGCATAGGGTTCTCCAGGCCGCACCACAACCAACCGCGACGCGGCCCCCTGCGCACCGACAAGGCTCATGTTGGGCACAACGTATCTGCCGTTGGGGTCACGCTTCGACAATTTGGGCGCGTCGGGCACCCCGATGGCGTTCTCCTGCCGGAGTTCGACGGGATAGTCCATTCCCAGGGCGCGCGCGGCGCGATGTGTGATCTCCTGCACCGGCCGGCCCTGCGGGTCCGTCACGACGATCTCCACTTCACTGGGAGCTTCCGGCTGGGGTGGCGGCGGCAGCGGCTTGACCTCCTCCGTTTGTTTCTTCCCGCCCTGCCGCCCCGCCAGCCGCTCATATTCGGCTTCCTGCTGCTTGATGCGCTCGCCCACCAGCATGCCGGCAACAGCCTCCTGTGTGTCTGGCCGCCCTGTCACCGCCTCCCAGACGCTTTCCTTTTCGCCGTACGGGCCTTTCTTCATTACAGCGCGCAGGGACCGTTCGCCCATCGTGAATTCTTTGCCCATCTCAAGCACGCGCGCCTGGTACCCCTCCCGGGTGAATTCCAGCAGGAAAGGTTCTTCGCTCTGGATGTTGTGCAAAAGGAAGGAGTTGCCACAGTTGTGAATTTGCGGCGTCGATGCTGACCCGTATGCCTGCAATTTTGCCTCGACCGGCTGGCCTTCCGTGTCCTCCACCCAGCCGGCCACCAGCGGTATTTCCGATGGCGGCAGATCGACGACCACACGCACCTGCTGTGACGGAGCGTCCGCAATCACATCAAATTGGCCGCCTTCATGGATGGGACAGCGGCGCCCCGACCGCGATTCCAATTTTCCCATCTTCACCTGCATCGTTTTCCAGACCTCAAGCGAGACGGCTCCGGCATGCTTGAACCGCTGACTGAACCTTCCCCGGCTGTCGGTCTTGCCGTGTTCAAAGGTTGGCGCGCCGCCGACCTGTTGCTGGAAATGGAGGGTCAGGCCGCCCGCTGGCGCGCCTTGGCCGTCGACAACAACGCCTTCCACCAGCGTGCCTTCATCGGCGGCGGGGAGCTTTATTACGATGCCGTCGACGATTGTCCCCGGTGCACCCGCGGGCACTTCCACTTGCGTGTCCTTCCCGGCATTCAGCGTGTAATGGCCGCTTACCGGTGGCAGGTGGCTGATGGTGAAGTAGCCATGGTCGTTGGAGGGGACTTGGATTGGATAGCCGGGAAGATCTTGCAGAATGACCCATGTGCGGGCTGCCGGTCTTCCGTCCTGATTTACCACGTGCCCGCGCAGGGAATGGCCGGGCTTTACCGTGAAGAGCAGATCTTTCATGTCCTTGTCCAACTGAAGCTGTATGGGGCTTTCCACGGCGTAGTAGCACCCATCGACCGGGTGCACGTAGAAGTACGGCCGAAGCTTGTTCATTTCAATACGGAAAGTTCCATCCGGGTTGGTGCTTCCGCAGGACTCCAGGTCGTACCGCCCCGCTTCAAACGTGGTGTAGAGGCGGGCTTGGACCGGTTCTCCCGTTCCCTCCATGACGACTTTGCCGGAGAGGTGGTGAACATTGAGCGGTGTCATGACACCCTGCGGTTGCGGGGTTTCCGCCTGTGCAAACTCGGCCGCCACGACCACCCGTCCTTTGGGATAGGGCGCGCCGGGGTAGTTCACTCTGCCCGACTTCTTCATCTCAGCCGTCTTCTTAAGCCGGATCTCAGCCTGCTGTACCGGTCCCGGCCCCACGGTCACGTCCGTGTTTCCGCCCCATTGGGCGCTGTCCGTCGTGTACGAGGCGGAGGCGCTGACCCGTGTGCCCCCCGGCAGTTCGATGGTCCGGAATTTCCCCTCCGCGTCGGTGGTCAGTTCATACTCCAGGTATCCCGCCTTGGCGCCGGCCACGGGTTTACCCTCTTCGTCACGCACCGTGAATTCCACCACGGCCCCCGGGGTCATGAAGATCTCCACGTCACCTTCGGGGAAATCATAGGAAAAGAATCCATGGCCTGCCTTCAAGAAGCCAAGCCCGGAGGCGTTGAGGCTGGAGAAATGCACGCGCCCTTCGGCGTCGCCCAGCGCCAGCGGCGCGCACTTGTCCGCCAGCACAAGCACACCCGGCACCGGTTGGCCATGCAGGTCGCGAAACTGGATGTTCAACGGCGGGTACGCCGCCAGCCGGAGATCAAAAGCGCCCTGCAAGGAGTGCGGATTCACCCTTTCAAAGGCGGACAGGTCCCCCCGAAACGCATACAGCACGTACTGGTCGGCCGTAAGCGCGCCAAAGACGCAACGGCCCCCGGCATCCGTCACATGCTTCTCATCGTCACGGAGCGGCTCGGTGCGCGGGGGATCGGCCCAGGGTCGGCGGACGCAGACCACCTCCAGTCCCGCCACCGGCGCGCCCGATTCATCCAATACCCGCACTGTCATTTCTACGGGCGTCCCCGGCTCCTGTTGCGCCCAAGCCGCCATGCCAGCCAACGAGATACAGAGTGTCAGAACGAGACTGAAATGCCTGGCCATGCTCATCCTCCCAGTGTTACCTGTCAGACTGACCAGATTCTACAGTATCAATCCCCGTGACGGCGGATTTGTTTCCTCTTTTCCCGTTCCCGACCTGCAGGCCCTTCCGCCGGTTAATGCGGCTCACTTCTTCTCAGTGGTGTCGCCGTTTTTTGTTTCCGGCACGATCCCAGTCGCTGCCGGTGCCGGAGCGTCCGCAAGAACCACCGGTTCGTTGCCGGGGCAGTTCACACCACGCCGCTCCAGAAGCGTTCCCTCCAAGCGGTACAGGTTTACAATCGCCTTCAGATAACTGCTCCTGGCCTGAACCTCGCTGATTTGTGCGCTCAACAGGTCGCGCTCGGCCTGGGCAACGAGCAGCGTGTTGGACCGGCCGAGCCGGAATTTCTCGGTTTCGACGCTCAGGGTCTGCTCCTGCAACTTGCGGGTGGCCGTGGTGGCGTCTATCTGCGCCCGGGCCCGGCCGATTTCCACGTAAGCCGAACGCACGTCCTGCTCGACCAGTTGGGCCATGTTGGCCAAGGCAAGCCGGTCCCTGTGCTGCGCCAGCCGGGCGCGCTGGTCACGGGCGCGGGCGGCGCGGTTGCCGATGGGATAGCCAAACTGCACGCCCACCTGCGTGCTGTAGTGCGTGTCTTTCAGGTCCTCGGGCGAAACGACAAAGCACCGGGAGTATTCGGTCTTGTTGATGTCCCGCGCCAGCTGCAGGAACACATCCAGCTGCGGGAGCAGTCCGTTCTTCGTTTTCACCACTTCCAGGCTGTCGCGCTCGATTTGCAGCCGTGCCTGGTTGATGTCGGGACGCATGCGCTTGGCCAGTTGGATGGAGGGCTCCTCGCCGTCCATGGAAATCTCCGGGATGACCGCTTCGGACTGCGTCTTGATCTCCGTGCTGCACAGGGCGTCGGGCGACGGGTTCAGCAGCCGCAGCAGGGTCAGCCGTGCCTGGGCCAGCGTGCTCTTGGCGTCGATGAGCAGGCTTTGCCGCGAGGCGAGTTCGGCGTCGGCGGCGGAGCGTTCGCTTTCGGGAAGCCTGCCCACGCCGATCTGTTCGGTGATCAGGTCGAGCTGTTTTTGGGCGACTTCCAAAGCATTCTCGAAAATGCCTATTTTGAACTGGGCCAGAACATAGTCCCAGTAGGCCTGCTCCGTCTGGGCCACCAGATTCTCGGCAATGCCGCGCATTTCATATTCCGAGAGTCGCTTTTCAATGCGGGCCTGGCGTAGGGTGGCCAGATTGACGTTTAGCCCGGCGCCGCGCAGAAGGCTTTGGGTCACCATCAGCGACAGGCTGGGCGAATCGGTCTCCGTGTTGACCAGGTTGCTGAGAGCCCGGTCCGATGAGGTGCGGTGCAGC
>CAIJOU010000075.1 GCA_903822375.1 Candidatus Hydrogenedentota bacterium | reverse complement strand
GTATGAAAGGCGCCTCCTGTCTCCGGCGTTTCACCTCGTCTGCGGCTTCTCTCTGGGTTGCTGTAACTCCATTTGCTTGATTTGAAACTCCAGCCTCCCGCGTATGGCCTCGGGTAGATCCTTCTGCAGCATTTCTTTCATTTCCGGAATACTCAGAACAGGAACCGCACCTGCAATACATGCCCTGTAGCCAATATCAATTTTTTCATCCCGCACTACACGGTCGACCACATCCATCTCTTCCGGAGGCCAAATACCAATCCGCAGGCTTTGTTCAAGAGTCTTTATAAGGTCCTTGTATGCGCCGTCCGCAACACGCTTGTATCGCTCATACCAGTTCTCCGTCAGCATTCTTCCAAATAGGTCCGCCGTTTCCGGTTCATGTGTCAGGCTCAGGGCATGTGTTACCGCTTCCTTCTTCCAATCCTCTTGCACCGCATGCCATTCCGACACCAATCGTTTGCTACAACCGGAATGCCAAAGAAGCCCGACAAGCTCTCTATAGTCATCTTGCGGAACGCCTGCGGCCACCTCATCGAACAGGGCTTCGGCAGACTGCCGCCACCACGTCGGCCTGTTGCTTGTACAACCTCCCAGATCAAGCAAATAGTATCGCGTGGCCGGATGCAGCGCCTTGTCCGAACAGATCTTCCCGTACTCTTCATTGAAAATGTCATTTGCAAGAGCGGATGAAGTAAGCCCTCTCAGGACATTATGGCATTGATATCGAAAGTAATCGCTTTCAGGGTGAACCGAAAGCCCGTATGTATTCATGGCGGAGTACTTTGCATTCCAGAGCGGCACAAGATTGTCCAGTGCAGCTGCAGCGGCCGCAGGGTCTGTCCTCAGGAGTGCTGCCAGACAGTTTTCTTTGCGTTCCAATGAGGTTGTTTGCAGGAGCATCCATTTTATGAGTTCGGCGTCCTTCCACATTTGCGCCACTTTCAATGCAAGAATCGCGCGAGCGGGGATCTGCCCCGCTTCTTCGGTGGCCGAGGCCCAGATTGATTTCAGCCGAGCAACGTGGGCAGCTTCAGGATGAGTCAGCCACCCCAGGAGAAATAGGGTGCTGTAGTCGCCGCCGGCTGAGGTCTCCAAGAGCGCCGCACCCATTTCCCCGCGGGCGGATTCTGGTAGGTGCTTGGCCGCTATTTCGAGTGTTGTACCAAACACTTCGACGGAAGCGTGCTCCCGGTTCTCAAACCTATCCGAACTGTACGAAAACATGCCGGCGCTGGAGTTGTCCATGACAATGTCATGAGCTTCCGCCGTCCGAAACTTATCGTCGAGTGTGCCAAGTTCGCCCTTCATGGTCCGCAGTAACTGGTCCTTCGCCGGGGCGTTTCCGCACGAGGCCAACGCCGCATCCAACAAAGATGTGCCCACCGTGACCACCCGTCTCAACGCCGACAACGGTGCGACAAGCGACGAATCTCCCATGTCCGCGGCCTCCTCAACCAACCAGACTCCGTGACTATCCAACAGTTTAGGGGTGTGTTTAGGAATGTCTTCAAGTGATTTCTTCAGATGTTTTATTTGCGTCCGCAGGAGCTGGACATATTGAGTCTTTTCCCGGCCGCTGAGGTAACTATGGCACCAATCGGCGAGGCACCTTCGGCGTTCAACGAGCGCATAAACCTGCGAAGAATCGCCGGCAGTCGCCAACGCGTCCAACACTTCTTCCGTGCGTCCCAAAACAATGGGGCCGACACCGTGCCCTCCTGCCTTTTGTAGTGCCACACAGCACTCGAGGCCAAGGTCTCCGTCGTCGTCGCTTGCGACCCTCAACAGGAGTTCCTGGGCAGCAGCGGGCAGTTTGCCGCCGACGCCGCATTCGCCCAACGCATAGATTGCGCTACGCACATGGGGCTTGTCTTCGACCTTTGTCTTCGACAGGTAGTCCACCAACAGCGGAATCCCCCTTGCGTCTCTCCAGAGTCCCCATTGCGTGGCCACCATGCCCACGCGGTTGTCGTCCGCTGGGTCAAAGAAACAAGCGTAGTCGGCTTCCTTAAGATAAAGGTCCTCGGTGATGCGTTTCGGGTCAAAAGTCCTCCGCAGCTTGGTGATGCATTCCGTGGGTCGCGACTCGTCGCGCACGGGTGGAGCCCAGACAGAACTATGATTGTCCCAAAGATACGAAGGGCCGTCATGGAACGAAATGGTCCATTCAGGGCTTGACAGGGTCTCCGGCACATAGTGGCGCTGCGCCTTTACCCACAGCAGCACTTCCACCGGCCCGACCGCCAGTGCGGTCATCCGCATGGGATAGACGCAGCGCTCCGTCTCAAATGAGATCGCCAAAGGATGCAAGGTTCCTTCGGAAAGCTGGCCCTCGACAGCTTGTGTCAGCGATTCGGGATGTATACGGGCGGCAATAATGTACCAATTACGTGCATCATAGTCGGCAATAATTCTCGACGTAGTGTCATCAACAGGGAATTGGTTATCCCCCAGCCACTTTACCACGGCTGCGCTCATATTGGGCGCAAGCACAGCCACGTCGTAGACGCCCACTTTTTTTCGTGAAAGCAACGGGCTCGCTGCATGTGCAGCCTTAGATGTGGAAAAGTGCGTATATCTGGTCCACAGGTCTTGCGTGATCCGGCTCATCTGCTCCAGCGCCTCAAGATCCGCCCTCCTTATCTCCGGTTTGGATGGCACAGGAACGATCCACACCATCTCGTCCGCAGGTCCCTTGTACTTTGTCTCGATGGTCAGCTTTTCCGTCTTGCCGTCCCATTCAATGAGCGCCTTCTGTTCGGGCTGAAGGATGTCGACGTTCTTATTGCGCCAGATGAAACACCCGTCCCCAAAGCTTGCAATCGGAAACAGAGTGGCAGTCACGGCAAGTGTTGCCGCCACGCGAGTCGCCATATTCATTGCATTACCCCTCCTTACAAGCCGCCAGACCTTAGTCAATCCGTGGACTGGGTTGAACATGTTCCGATAAAATCAGCTTCTAGAGTGTAACGCATCCTTGTCTTTGACAGGAATCAAGGCCAAGGGTCTGGACCACCGCGACTCAACAGGACAAGACGAATCATTTCAGTCTCGCTGCGAGCCATTCGGCGAAATGCAGCGGGGGCTCCGCTGTGAGATGGGTAATCTGGTGGCGGCAACTGGTGCCCGAGGTGATGAGGTCGGTGTCGGCGGAGAGGGCGTTGACCTCTTCTACCAGCGGGAAGGCCACGGCCAGGGAAAGATCGTACCTGACCTCGATGGCGCGGAAGGCTCCAGCCACACCGCCGCCGCCGACATGGAGAAGAGGGCTCTGACATTGGGCGCATTCTCCATGAAACGGCGCGACACTCCGTTGTCGGGAGTGACCCGCTGCAGAATCTGGCGTGGGTGGTCTGCTCCAGACATGGATCGCCCATCATCCGGGCCGCCTGGGCTACTCGGGTTGCAGGATGTCAGCGGCGCGCCCGATACCCACGCGGCGCAGCAGCGTGCCGGTCATGGAAAGGGCCGAAGCGCGGTTCGCCGCATCCAGCAGGCCAAACCATCCAACCAGCACAAAGGCCGCCAGAATGGCCGTACGCGCCCCAAACGACAGCAGGCCGGGCAGGGCGCAGGCGCCCAGCACCAGCAGCATGCACAGTCCCGACACGCCATAGAGGGCAATAATCCGCTTCGTGTCGTGGGGCAGCGGATAGACGATGCGCTGCGTGACGAGGTAGGTCAGGGCCAGTTCAAAGGCAAAGGCGAGGAAAGTGGACGCCGCCGCGCCGACGATGCCGTAGTGAAGGATGAACCAGTAGGTGACGGCCAGCTTGAACGCGCAGGACAACAGCATGGTCCACATCGACCAGATCGTACGCTTGGAAATGCCGATGCCCGCGTTGACCACCTGAACCGCGCCGTTGATGGCGTAGGAATAGGCAATCCAGGGAATGACAAAGGCCGCCCCCGCATAGCCGGTTTTGGGAGCAAACACGCGCAGCAGTTCGGGCGTGCAGCAGGCAATGGCCGTGGCGGCGGCAAACAGCACCACCTGCAGCAGGTAGCCCGTGCGCACGATGTCCGCCGCGCCGCCGTCCGGCTTTGCGGCCATCTTCATTGCCGAAGGCGGCCAGGACAGTTGAAGCGACTGGGTGAACAGCGCCATCAGCATGCCGACGCGAAAGCCCAGACTGTAGGGGGCCATTTCCTTCAGGTCCACCAGATGGCTCAGGAAATAGCGGTCGGCGATGGTCAGCACGGCCATGCTCACGCCCACGGGCACGAGCGGAAGCGCAAAGCGCAGCATGTCGCGCAGGATATCGAGGCGGAAAACCGGATGAAGCCAGGACCGGCACACCCACAGCGTGGCCGCGGCCAGGAAGACGAGACCGACCAGGTCTCCCCAAAGCGCCCCGGACACACCCAGCTTGAGACCCAGCACCAGCAGCAGAATGACGGCGGGGCCGATAATCCCGCGCACCACATTGAGCCCCGCATAGGCGACGCTGCGCTCCATGGTGCGCAGCAGCGACAGGCCCTGCTTGCCCAGCGCGGTGGCGCTGGCCAGCAGCACAACTACCCGGATGAGCCCGGTCTGGTCGGTGGAGCGAAACACCGCCAGCGACAGCCACGGCGCCGCAAGCAGCCCGGCCGCCACCATCACGGCATGCAGTCCCGCCACGAAGAAGAGACTCGTGTTGAATGCGGCAATCTTGTCACGCTCGTCCGGGTATTCATGGTAGAAACGCAGCACGGCGGGGGACATGCCGAAATCGAGCATGGGAAACAGAAGCAGCAGCGTGGTGTTGCACAGGTCCCAAACCGAAAAATCGGCCGGCGCAAACACGCGGGTGAAGACCGGAACCAGCAGGAACGCCACGCCGCGGTTGAGCACCAGTCCCGCCATGTAAATGAACGTGTGGCCCAGGGTTTTTCCGAAACGGCTCATCCGGCGGCCGCCTCCGGTCCGGGAACAAGGGCGTCCGGCTGCCGCTCACGGAGCAGCACCACAATCAGGCCCATGCTCATGTACAGCACAATGAGCCCCGAAACCCATGCGGGCTCAAACGAATAGTGCGCGAGGGTGCACAGGTATCCGGCAAAGAGCGCCACGGCCACGGGTTCATAACGCGGGTCGACGACGCGGATGCGCCGCCACAGGTACAGCGAAAACAGCCCGTGCATCGCCAGGAAAAGCCCCAGCCCCACAGGCCCGGTCTGGTAGAGCAGGTCGAGAAAGATGTTGTGTGTGGTTCCCCGTATGTACTCAAAAGTGCCCGCGGTGGTCTTCTTGGTGTAGACCAGGTCATCGCCGAGGCCGGTCCCGAAAACCGGGTGCGCCGCATAGTTCTCCAGCGCCTGGCGGTACGCGTAGTAACGCGTGTCGGAACTGGAGGCCATGGGCGTGCCAAAGCTGGCCATGCGTTCCTTCAGCATGAAGATGACCCGGTCCGCCTTGCCCAAAAACAAAAGAAACGTGCAGCCCACGCCGACAGCCAGTACGGCCAACACCGC
>CAIJOU010000074.1 GCA_903822375.1 Candidatus Hydrogenedentota bacterium | reverse complement strand
GTGGTTCAGGCCCTTTTGGGCAAGGGCGCCGCGCTGGGGACGGTGCTCGCCTTCATGATGGCCGTCATCGCTCTGTCGCTTCCGGAGATGATCATTCTGCGCAAGGTGCTCAAGCCCACGCTCATAGCAGTGTTCGTATCGGTCGTGGGCTGCGGCATTCTAATAGTCGGTTATCTTTTCAACATGGTCTTCTGACGTTTAAACGGGAAAGGAACAGGCAAATGAAGAAGCTGCAAATACTCGGCACGGGCTGTGCCAAGTGCAAGAAACTCGCTGAAAACACCGAGACTGCCGCCAAAGAGGCCGGTCTCGACTATGAACTCGTCAAGGTCACCGAACTGCGCGAGATCATGGGCTTCGGCGTCATGGCCACGCCCGCGCTTGTGGTGGACGGCAAGGTCAAGGTGGCCGGCCGCGTCCCCGAAGTGTCCGAACTCAAGACCCTTATCGGGACGCAATAAGGAGGTCCTCCCATGGCTGAGAATCAGGGAATCAGTTGCGCGTGCAGCGGCGCGCCGACGCTGATCTTTTCCTGTTCGGGTGCGGCAGACGTCGGCGCGGTCGCCGATCAGGCCGCCCGCGGACTCACCCGTGAGGGTGCGGGAAAAATGTACTGCCTGGCGGGCATTGGCGGACGGGTGCCGGGCATCCTGACAAACACTGCATCGGCGGGGAGAATACTCGCCATCGACGGCTGCGGTCTGGACTGTGCCCGGAACACGCTGGAACAGGCCGGTTTCAGCGCCTCTGCGCATGTGCGGCTCACAGAGATGGGTTTTGAAAAGGGCAAGTCCCCGGCAAGCCCTGAGAACATTTCCAAAGTCATGGACGCGGCACGAGCGGCGATGGCCGCCACGCCGGAGTCGGGCATATGAGTCTTCTCTCCAAGACCGTTTCTGTGGCGCTTCTGTCGGTTGCCATTGCGGGTGTGCTGTATTTCAAAGCGTCCGGAGACGGGGCTGCGAAGGCCGCGATTCCGGGCGCCGGGGTCGCGCCGGCCAAGAGTGACGCAATCCCCGCCGCCAAGCCTTTGCCCAGACTGGTGGACCTTGGCGCGGACAAATGCATTCCCTGCAAGGCGATGGCACCCATTCTGGAGGAATTGAGGAAAGAGTACGCGGGAAAACTTGAGGTGCTCTTCATCGATGTCTGGAAGAATCCGGATGCGGCGAACCCCTACAACATAAACCTGATTCCCAGCCAGATATTCTTTGGTGCCGACGGAAAAGAACTGTTTCGCCACGAGGGATTCTTCGCCAAGGAGGACATTCTCGCGAAATGGAAGGAACTGGGTGTGGAACTTTCCGGACCGGGCGCCAAGGCAACGCCGTAAACCATGGGCGCACTGTTTGAAACCCTGACGCATGCGGTGGAAGGCGCACCGGCCATTGCCGTCGCGGCCGCCGTCCTTTGGGGCATTCTCAGCATCATCCTGAGCCCCTGTCACCTGGCCAGCATTCCCCTGATAGTGGGATTCATCGATGAACAGGGCCGCATGTCCACCAAGCGCGCCTTCGCGATTTCGTTTCTCTTTGCACTCGGCATCCTGGTGACCATCGGATTGATTGGCGCGGTCACGGCGGCGGCCGGACGCATGCTGGGCGATGTGGGCCGTTACGGCAACTATTTCGTGGCCGTCATCTTCTTTCTTGTGGGTCTGCACTTGCTCGACGTGATTCCCATGCCCTGGTCCGGACCCGGCCAGGTGGGCATGAAGCGCAAGGGCCTGCTGGCGGCGCTGATCCTTGGGCTGGTCTTCGGCGTCGCGCTGGGACCCTGCACCTTCGCCTACATGGCCCCGATGCTTGCGGTCACCTTCAAGTGTGCGGCTACCAATCCACTGTATGGCGCGCTCCTGCTCTTGGCCTATGGCGTGGGGCACTGTTCCGTGATTGTCGCCGCGGGTACCTCGACGGAACTTGTGCAGCGCTTTCTCAACTGGAATGAAAAGTCACGCGGCACGCTCCTCGTGAAAAAGGTCTGCGGCCTGCTGGTGATCCTCGGCGGGCTGTGGATGGTGTATACCGCACCATGAACGGCATTGCAGAGGATAACAACAGCATGAAAACACCGCTTCGCATCCTGTTTCTCTGCACCGGAAACTCCTGCCGCAGCCAGATGGCCGAGGGTTGGGCGCGGTATCTGAAGTCGGATGTGCTGGAGGCCCAGTCGGCCGGCATCGAGACGCACGGGTTGAATCCCCTGGCAGTCCGGGTTATGGCCGAAGCGGGCGTGGACATTTCGTCCCAACGCTCCAAGCACGTGGACGAACTCAAGCATGTGGTTTTCGACTATGTCGTGACCGTCTGCGGCCACGCCAATGAACACTGTCCGATGTTTCCGGGGAACACGAAAGTGATTCATGCGGGTTTCGACGACCCGCCCGCGCTGTCCAGGGAGGCGGCAAGCGAGGAGGCCGTGCTGAACATATATCGCCGTGTTCGCGATGAAATCCGTGGTTTTGTGGAGTCATTGCCGGAGAGTCTTCAATAACCCAAACCAGGAGGAATCCGTTATGGCATCCGAATTGAATGAGAGTGAAAACGTTCGCGCGAAAGTGCGCGAGGGCTACGGCCAAATAGCCAAAGCGGGCGGGTCCTGCTGCGGTCCGGCCAAGTCCTGCTGCGGCACGGGCAATGCGGACGTGTTGGTCGCAACTGTCGGCTACGCCGCCTGGGATTTGTCGGCGTTGCCCGACGGAGCCAACATGGGCCTGTCCTGCGGCAACCCCACGGCCGTCGCGGCGCTGAAGCCCGGCGAGGTGGTGCTGGACCTGGGCAGCGGCGGCGGCTTTGATGTGTTCATCGCGGGCCGCAAAGTGGGGGGGAGCGGCCGCGTAATCGGCGTGGACATGACGCCCGAAATGCTGTCCAAGGCACGGGCCAGCATCGCGGCATACCGCCAGGGCACGGGACTGGACAACGTGGAGTTTCGTCTGGGCGAGATTGAACATCTGCCCGTGGCGGACAACAGCGTGGACGCCATTATCTCAAACTGCGTCATCAACCTGTCGCCGGATAAGGCGCAGGTGTGGCGCGAGATGGCGCGCGTGCTCAAGCCCGGCGGCCGGGTGGCCGTTTCCGATTTGGCCCTGCTGCAGCCGCTCCCGCCGGCCGTGGCGGCCATGGTCGAGGCGCTGGTCGGGTGCGTTGCCGGTGCCGTGCTGGTGGATGCCACCGGGCGGATGGCCACCGACGCGGGCCTGGTGGATGTTAAGTTGGAGGCAAAGCGCGAATACGTGGAGTCCATGACAGAGTGGAATGACCCGCTCTTCCGCAAGATTGTGGACAGCCTTCCGTCAGGGACAAAGATCGGCGATTTCGTCACAAGTCTGTATGTGACGGCAAAGAAATCCGTGTGACCAATCGGCGTAAACAAGGACCTGTGACCATGACTAGTGGTGTGGTGAAGAAACTCTCATTCCTGGACCGTTTTCTGACCCTGTGGATCTTTCTCGGCATGGCGCTTGGTGTCGCTGCGGGATATCTGATTCCCGGCGTTGAGGCCTTCATCAACCGGTTTCAGATGGGCACGACGAATATTCCCATTGCTATCGGCTTGATTCTGATGATGTACCCGCCCCTTGCCAAGGTCAAGTACGAGGAACTGGGGGATGTGTTCCGCAACACGAAAATCCTCGGCCTGTCCCTGGTCCAGAACTGGGTCATCGGCCCCATACTCATGTTCGGCCTTGCCATCGTGTTTTTGCACGACAAGCCGGAGTACATGGTCGGACTCATCATGATTGGCCTTGCCCGCTGTATCGCCATGGTCATCGTGTGGAACGAACTCGCCAAGGGCGACACCGAGTACTGCGCCGGGCTGGTCGCATTCAACAGCATTTTTCAGGTGCTGTTTTACAGTGTCTATGCATGGGTTTTCGTCACAGTGCTGCCGCCGCTGTTTGGGCTTCAGGGCAGTGTGGTCAGCGTCACCATCGGTCAGATTGCCAGAAGCGTGTTCATCTACCTCGGCATCCCCT
>CAIJOU010000073.1 GCA_903822375.1 Candidatus Hydrogenedentota bacterium | reverse complement strand
ATGCTGACGGTCCCTTTAAGAGAGCCACTAAACTCGATATGGCATGGTGCCTGTCCAAAGTGCGGCGCATTGCGCAAAGTAAATACGGGTGTGAGTTCTATGACTATGTACTGCCGTTGTGGTCCACGAACGAATCCATTGGTGCTACGGTGATCCCATCGGGGTGCTGTCTCGTCAATATAGCGGAAGAAGTCGGGTTTCCAGCACGTGCGTATGCAGTTCGAAAATTGTTGTTTGCTCAGCCAATTGCCGACTCCAAATACGCGGCGTCCCACTGCTTCGAAATCCTTGAAAAAGAGTTTGACGATGTCACGCCAGAAATGGCGTACCATATTTACAATAGATACAAGACCTCTGAGTTATTCGAGAAGTATCGGAAGACCTACGAGGACAAGGCCCATTCCCTCTTGTCCGCCCCCGTGTTGCCGGAAAGCGCGTCGCTGGAAATGCTGAAGAAAAAGGTTGACGCTGCAATTGAGGAGAACGGGCGCAGACTGCACGAGCAATACGGAAACGTCGAGCCTGGTCCGTATGAGCCGATTGAAAGCAGAGATTTCCTTTGACGAACTCCAGTGGCGGACTGGCTGCTCACCGCCGTGTTCAAGGACCGGCCCGGCATGCAGGGAATGGACCTGGCGGCGGATGTGGCGGCCCCCTGTTGTGGCATGGTCTCCGGACCATGCCACTCTTGCGACCGAAGGTCAATACGGCTCGACCGCGCAGGGCACGACGGCGGGGAACCCGAAGGTTTGACTCCCGGTGACATGGTGAAGATACTGCACGTGCAGCGCAAGTTCGAGTCGCTCAAGAGCGGCGAGTTGCCCGAAGACAATGAATCCAGTTTTTTGCCGCCGAGACTGAGTGAACCTACAAACCTCTCCCGACCGGCGACATGCCCCGACCAGTCCCGCAAGGTGCTGGCCGGGGTTCATTTCTTGTTCGGTTGCGGCTGCGCATTGAGGATGTTGCTTATCTCCGCGATTGCCTGTTGAATCTTCTTCTGCATCCCCGGCGGCGTTTTCTTGTTGTGCGCCTTGCGCCACAGTAGGTCTCGGATTTGTGTGAGGGATTTCACCGTCTGCCGCTTGCCCTTCGCGTACATGTTGAAGGGGCCAAATTGGTTCCTGTACGTGCCCACTTTGACTGCACGACCTTGCCCATGTACGGGGTAGGTGCGCACGGTCGTGGGGGACAGGCCAACACCGCGCCTACCTCGCTGGTTTTCAGCAGCCTTTGCATTCCGTTTCCTTGCCTTTCCTTGTGTGGTACGTGAATGTCAGTGAGCAATCTAAGTGGCTAAGACACGCAAATCCCCTAATTGCTTTTCTTTTTGGGGTTTGTTAGAATTTGCTAATAAGTGTGCTTTGTTGAAAGCGAGCGGATTGTGACACAGAATTTTTCAAACATCTACAGCATGCGTTCACCACAGGAAGTGCTGCTAAACGCACTGGCACTAATGTATTGTGATTTTGAGGTAGGTGTCGAGAACCGACAGGAGTGGAGAGAAATGGACAGAGAGACTTTGCAGACTGCAACCAAGAAGGCTGCTCAAGATCGCGCACTTCCCCGGATTGCTGCTGAAGCAGAGGTAAGTTTACCTATGCTCTATGCGCTAACGCAGAGAGGTCATATCAAGAGAAGTGCAGAGGACAAAGTGAGGGATGCATTGATACACTTCGGGTATCTAACATTGAGCAAAGCCCCACGACCGAAGTCCCTTATTCTGATAGTGGTAAGTGAATTACGTTCGCTTGCAGATACACTCGAAGATACTAGATTGCCAAAGAATTTTAGGATTCAGAAGTGGACCTCATACATTAGCAACTCCAATCAGAACTTAGATGCATTGGGTGACGCACTGCGACTTGCTAAGGATGTTAAGGATGTTGATGAGTGACTAACGATCCATCTCTGTCTCCGCGAACAATCGAGAGACATAAGAAGTGCAAGAAGCTCCGCATCGTGCTAGAGAATTCAGATGGTAAGGACATCATTCGAGATAGAAAAGGGAGAAGAGACTCCACCACTGGAAGCGGCGACCTACCTTTAAAAACAGATTGCCACCCACGCCGCCGACTGCGGCGCCACCCTCATCATCATGGGCGCCTTCGGCCACACCAAACTGCGCGAGCTCATCGTGGGCAGCACCACCGCCCAAACGCTCCACCGCGCCCCCTGCCCGGTGCTGCTGATTCGGTAATCTTCCAAGACGGGTGTTCTCTGGCTATGTGCGGGAGACGGGCCTCCCCCCCTGTAGGACGGCCGCCCTCGGCTCTCATCCTTGCTCTGACCTGTAGGACAACCGCCCCCGGCTGTCATCCCTTGGCAAGAAGATGGAGAACGCAGCCGCTTTTGAGTGCGCGCGGCCATGCCGCCGCTATTCTTCGCCGGGGCCATGCCACGGCGGTTCCATGCGCAAGCATGTCTTTCCCGGGAACGCCATCGCACGCAGCGGACCGCACGGAACCTCGCCGGATATACAGCACTTTCCAATCGTGCCATCGCAACGAACGGGCATTCTTCCAATTCAATCTTTCGGAACACTGCTGGGATACTGTCTGCGGCGGTCGAGAAGTGAGCGGGTGGCGGTCCAAAAGTGAAGCACCCGCTGGGTTCATTATGTAGTTGTTGCCATGGGTTGTCAAGGCGCTGT
>CAIJOU010000072.1 GCA_903822375.1 Candidatus Hydrogenedentota bacterium | reverse complement strand
GTGTGGCGCACCGCGCCCTACCTGCATGACGGCAGCGCGGCCACCATTGAGGATGTCCTGAAGAAGTGCAACCCCGAAGACCAGCACGCAAATACAAGCGGACTCTCCGCAGAGGAACTTTCCGACCTCATCGGTTATGTACTCTCACAGTGAGCGCCCCGTTTACACGGTCTCCCAACCCAATCTCGCAGGAGCAGCAATGACTTGCAGTAATCAGAAGGACGGGCGCGGCTTTGAGCGGCGTATGGAACAGGGAGTGCAGGTCGCCGCACTGCGGCGGCAGGGCTGCACGGATCACTTCCTTACGGCGTTGCCCGGTCCCCGGGACGATTTTTCTTCGCTCTGCCGCCGGCTGGCCTCCGTGGTCCGCGGCTTGGGGGCGGACATTGTGTCCATGGAGATCTTTGGCATTCCGGGCGCGCACGCGCCTGAATTGGATGCCATATTCGGCGGGACAGCCTGGCCGGTGACCTGGGTGGTCGAGGGGTGCTCCCATCCCGAGCCGCTGTGCGGCATTCAGGTATGGGCTGTTTCCGGGCCCAAGGTCGCGCGCGTCACGGTGGAAGGCCGCATTATCGGCAGTACATTCGAGGCTGATGGACTCCAGTACTGCCGCCTCGGAGGTCTTCTCCCATCCGACCTGTCCCAGTCCCGTTCCCTGCAGACAGGGGCCGTCTTCAATCTTATGGTGGACGGGCTTCGCGCTGCCGCAATGGAATTCAGCCACGTGCTGCGCACCTGGTTCTACAACCACGACATGCTCCAGTGGTACGACGAATTCAATGTCGTGCGCACCGCTTTCTTTCACGAGAACGGCGTTTTCGACGGACTGGTGCCGGCAAGCACCGGCATTGGCGGCGGCAACGCCGCCGGCGCGGCGCTTACGGCGGGACTGCTCGCCGTCAAGGCGCTGCCGGGTGCGGATGCGGTGATGCCCTTTGCCGTGCCCTCGCCGCTGCAATGCCCCGCGCTCGCCTACGGCAGTTCCTTCAGCCGCGCCGCCGAGTTTGAGGCGGACGGCTTTCGCAGGCTTTACATCTCCGGCACGGCCAGCATTGAGCCCGGCGGGCTCAGCGTGCACATTGACGACGTGGACGCCCAGGTGGATCTGACGATGGACGTGGTCCAGGCCATTCTTGAATCGCGCGGCATGAAGTGGGAGGATGTGTCCCGGGCCATTGCCTATTTCAAGTGTGGCGCCGAGGTTTCCTCGTTCCACCGCTGCTGTGAGGAGCGCGGCATTCCGCCCATGCCCGTGATTTGCACGAACACCGACATTTGCCGGGATGACCTGCTCTTTGAGATTGAACTCGACGCGGTGACCGAAGCCGGACTGCAGGAAACGTAGAAAGCGGTACCCCATGCGCATCGCGGTGGCGGCCGCCCCCTGGGTCTTGCACTGAAGGACGCCGCCGCCGTTGAGGAAGGCATATAGTGTGTTGAAGAATGTGGGACAGGCGTCCCCGCCTGTCGTCCTTTTGGGTCTTCGTCACGGGTAATCGGGACAACACAACGACAGGAGATATCGGGACATGAGCGAGTTAAGCCGCCGGAGTTTCTTGAGTGCTTCCGCGTTGGGAATGGCCGCCGCGCCCGTGGCGATGCGCGCCGCATTGGCCCAAGACAAGCCCGTTCCGCCCAGCGAGAAAGTGCGGGTCGGGGTGGTCGGCTGCGGCGGCATCTCCGAAGCCGACATGCAGTGCTTCCTGCTCAATCCCGAGGTGGACATTCCCATCATCTGCGACATCGACGACTCCCACATTGCCAACCGTGCCAAACTCGTCGAGGCCAAGCGGGGCAAGCTTCCCGACACGGTGAAAGACTTCCGGCGGGTCATTGACCGCAAGGACGTGGACGTGGTGCTTGTGTGCACCCCCGACCACTGGCACGCTTTGCCCACGATCTACGCATGCGAGGCGGGCAAGGACGTTTACTGCGAGAAGCCGCTGGGCAAGACCATCGATGAGGGCCGCGCCATGCTTGAGGCGGCCAAGAAATACAACCGCGTCGTCCAAATGGGAACCCACTGGCGCAGCGGCGAGCACTACCGCGATGCCGTTGAGTTTGTGCGCTCCGGCAAGCTGGGCAAGGTCCGCATGGTCCGCGCATGGGCCTACCTCGACTGGCTCGGCGGCATCGGCAATCCGCCCGACGGCCCCGTGCCGGACGGCGTCGACTACGACATGTGGCTTGGCCCGGCCCCCCTGCGGCCCTTCAACCCGAACCGCTTTCATTTCAACTTCCGCTGGTTCTGGGACTATGCGGGCGGCCTGATGACCGACTGGGGCGTGCATCTGCTCAATGTGTGCCTGTGGGGGATGGGTCCCGAACCGCCGCTGCGCGTAAGTTCCATGGGCGGCAAGCGCGCGCTGGACGACGCCAGCGAAACGCCCGACACGCAGGTCACCGTCTTCGACTTCCCGAGCTACGTGCTTATTTATGAATACCAGGTCCAGGGCGGTGTCGGTGTGGGCGGTGAACCCCACGGCATGCTCTTCAGCGGCACCGAAGGCACGCTGTGGGTGGGCGAGGGCGGCTGGACCGTGACCCCCGAGCCCAAGAAGAAGAGCCTTGAGGCGATCAAGAAACCCTCCGGCAAGGATGCCCGGCCCGCGCACGTGCGCAACTTCCTCGACTGCGTCAAGTCCCGTGAGAACCCGGTCGAGAATGTGGAGATTGGGCACTACGTGTCCAACATAGCGCACCTGGGCAACCTGGCCTTCCGCACCAACAGCGAGATTCACTGGGACGTGGACAAGGAAGTCGCCATCGGCAACCCCGCCGCGGACGCCATGGTCGCCCCGGTATACCGTGAACCGTGGAAGTTGAAATACGGCCGGCGAAACGGGTAACGGCAAGATTCTTCACGAGAGAGACCCAAATCCGCACTTAATTATCAGGTGGTCACACGAAAACCCATAAGTGCGGGCTTTGTGGCTGCG
>CAIJOU010000071.1 GCA_903822375.1 Candidatus Hydrogenedentota bacterium | reverse complement strand
GGGGCATACGATGTCATGTAATTCTTGATGCCTGGTCTTACTAGACCCTAGACCCCAGACCCTAAACCCTACCTCGCCGCGAGCAGTTCGGCGCTCTGCGCCTTCAACTCCTCCAGGCGGTGTTCCTGGTCATCGCTGAAGGCACCCAGACGCTGGCCGTAGGTGTCGAGCCAGACGGTGACCCGCTCGACTTCTTCAGGGCTGAGCACGGCCTTGTAATGCCCTTCGGGCGCGGTGAGCAGTGCCAGCAGCGGACTGGTGATGGCGGCGCCGGTACCTTCCACGGAATAGCCCAGCGCGTAGGCGCCGCGCACGTTTTCCGCAAGGCTCGGCTTGCCGTAGTTGCACAGGGTATCCCACGCATGCTCCGGCGTCAGGTCGAAGTCTATGCCGCGCTTGTACTCACTTTGCGGATTGTGACAGCGCACGCATTTTGCATCGAGCACCGGCTGCACCAGCCGGTCAAAGCGGAAGGGCCAGGTGCCGTCCGGTCCGGGGGTGATTTTCGACGGTTCGCGGCGGGCAGCCCGGTTGAGCGGTTGGGAGGGCGGGGCAAGGAGCCGGTTTTCATGGCATCCGATGCAGCTTAGCGTCTGGCCCGGCTGCACATGAATCGCGCCGCGCATGGTCTGTATGGCCGCGCCGTGGCCGTCGAGTGCCTGGAAGAACATGGTCACGCCCGAGGGCACGCGGAAATAGGCCGACCCGTCCGGGTCCACCGGCACGGTGCCGAGCACGCATTTGCCCGGGTCGTCCTTGGTCAGGCCCATGACAGGCGTGTTCATGGTGGGCTGGGTCTTGGCGGGAATGGCAATGATGCGCAGTGCCTTGACTTCGCCGCGCTGCACCGTCTTCAGCCCGCGGTACACGTCCGCGATGAGATAACGGCCCTCTTTGGGCGCGTCGGCGACCACGGAGTTCGCCAGCGTCGGCGGCACGGGCCGGCCCGCCACAGGCAGCGGCCATTCACAGCCGAATTCAGCGTCGCGGTGGAGCAGTTCCAACTGTCCGCTTTCGGCGTCGTACAGGTAGATGCCCATGTCGTTGTTGGGACGCCTTTTCCCCTCGCTGGCGAGAGGAACCATGCCCCATGCAGTCAGGTAGAGCCGCTCCGACAGGGGCCAGGGGCTGGTGTAATAGGTGCGCGGCCAGCCTTCGATTTCGGGAAAGACCACCTCGGGCGTGATGCGCTTAATGGGGCCCGGTCCCTCAAGGCCCGCCGCCGGGTCGAACAGCACCAGGCTGCCCATCGTTTGCGCGTGGTGCGCCGAGCCGGTGAACACGATCTTGTTCGAGTTCGGAATGCACTGTGCCTCGAAGGTGCAGTGCGGCACAAGCGTGTAGTTCTTGTACACCAGCCGCGAGTTGGTGCCGTCCGGATGCATGGACCAAAGGCTCATGTAGGGCATGTTCCACCGGTCAATGTAATCCCAGCGCGAATAGAGAATCGAGCCGTCGGCGGCCACGCTCGGCGTCCACTCGAACATCTCAAAGGGCGAAATGGCGTTGATGCCGGACCCGTCGGGGTTCATGGTGTGCAGCGTGTACACCGCCACCGGCCGTTCCGGGCCGCCGCCGCAGCGCACGTAGCAGTCGGGCAGCGCCGGCTGCTTCATGGTTTCCGCGGCCGTGTCCGCGCCGACCTGGAGGGACTGGCCGCGCCGCGTGGACAAAAACACGAG
>CAIJOU010000070.1 GCA_903822375.1 Candidatus Hydrogenedentota bacterium | reverse complement strand
TAAAGACAAGCCAGAAGAGGAGCGAGGACCAAAACAGGAATCGTGCGTTGACCGTGTGCTTTCCCCAGGGCATCCGCACAAAATGGGCCAGTCCGGAAAGCATAACAAAGAAACAGGCAAGCCCCAGGCACAGCGGCCAAGTGTCCAGATAAGCCTGAAATATCAGCATTCCACGTTTCCTCCAGTCAGTTTCCCGCTTCCCGCAGGAATGAAAAGGAATGAGCAGACTGTTATTCTACAGAATGCCGCGTGAAAATGCATGGCATGAGTCCAGTGAACCGCGAGAACAATTGGGTGGGAGGAAATCCTCACTGTTGAGACTCTTTCCTATTTGCAGAGTAACGCCCTATGAAATAAAAAGCATGATCCGTTCGGCGAATCTTGTTAAACTTGTTACTTCTTCGTTCGTACCACTCAGTAACCCCGGGAGCATATACCATGAACATTGAACAACACATCGCACACAGGGCATGGGCCTTTCAGGCGCTGGACGCTTTGGAGGTGTTTCTCGACGATCCGGACTTTGTTGGGGACAAGGAGGAGGAGGCGCGCATCATAGGGCGCAAGCGGCGTGAGTTGAAGGAGGGCAAGTACCGGGTCGTCATTCTGGGCGAGTTCAATGTGGGCAAGTCGGCCCTCGTCAATGCGTTTCTTGGCGAGGAGTATCTGCCGATGGTACTCGAGGAGTGCACCACCAAGATTACGCACATCATCAAGTCAGACGACATGCGGGTTGTTCTGAACCTTTCCACGCCCGTATCCGAGGAAGAACTGGAAACGCTGGCCCGGTTGGTGGCGGCGTGCGGCGTCACGGCGGACGTGCTCGCAGGCGAGGACATGAACCAGGTCGTCATCGCCTTTCCGTCCAACCAGGGGCGCGATCTTGTCCGCACCCTTCGCCCGCTCGTGACGCTCACGGCGGATGAGGACTTTCCGCAACTGCGCTCGTTCCGCGGCAAGTTTGACGAACTCCACATTTACCTGCCCACCGACCTGCTGGCTGACGACGTGGCCCTGGTGGATTCGCCGGGAGTTCACAGCATTTCCGAAACCAACAACAAGATAGCGGAAGAAATCATCCCCAACAGCCACCTGGTCATCTGCCTGCTGGACAGCCAGAACCCGGGAACCGAACACAACCGTGAGTTCATTGAAAAGGTGGTCAAGCACCGCCACCGCAAGGTCATGTTTGTCATCAACAAGGCAGACCAGCTCAACGAGGACGAAATAGACCCCAAGGGACACCGCGGGCCGGCGAAAGACCTCTTCCGCAGCCTTCGCGGCGTCGTTGAGTCTCCCGAGATCTTCTTCGTGTCCGCGCTGTATGCGCTGGTCTCGTCGCAGCTTTCGCGCTTCCAGACGACCCTGGAAGACTTGGACGGCAACAACAAGATCAAGATTCCCTGGGCGCTTCAGCGTGAACTTATGCTGGGCGAGGACCCCGCCGCCGGTGTCGCGGAGTACCTCATGGAAAAGAGCAATATCACCACGCTTCGCGACCGCCTGCTCCGCTATTTGTACACCGAAAACCGCGAGGGGGCCATACTCGAGTCGGCGTGCCGGTTCATAGATGAAAAGGCGTGGACCTATGCCCGGCCCATCCAGGTGCAACTGGATATGGCGCGCGACGTGCCCCGCCTGGCCGAACTCAATGAGCAGAGCGAAATACTGTCAGGGGAAATTGCGGACGGAGCGCGGCGGGCCGAGGCGGTCAGCAGCATCCTTCAGGACATGTCCGGCGGCGGAGTGCTGCTCAATGGCCGGGAATACCCCGGGTATGAGAAGCTGCTCGACAGCCGCGTGACCGAGGAGACGGTTCAGCGCGCCATTCTGGACCCGGCACGCGAATGGCTTTGCGACGACCTTAACTACAAGAACGCAAAGCAGAACGGCTTTACGCCGCTTGCCGCCAAGGTCGAAAGCCTTGCAGGGGCCTTTCTGCAGAACCTTTACAGGGACCTGAATCTGGAAGTTTACGCAGTGGAAGACACCGCGCTGACCAAAATGGGTGCATCGTGCCCGTCAGACCCGGTCCGGCACGACCCGTTTGAAACACCAGGCATTCAGATACAGAAGCTGAGTGCGAGCCTGGCGGGTTCCTATTTTGGCTTCATCATCGGCGGTGCCGTCCTGGGTGCCGCGATTGGCGCGGGCACGGTGGCCGGCGGGGTCTGGGGAGAGCTTCCCGACATGAACATGGCGCTGCAGATGGCTGCCGGCGCGGGCGCGGCCGCAGGCGTCCTGGTCGGGCTGGTCCTGAGGGCCGCCACCGCGAAATCCGTCGTCCGCAAGAAACTGACCGCCTCGATTCGGGAGCAGGTGCAGCAGTTGATCCTGGGTTCCAAAAAGGGCATTGCGGCCGGTCGGCCGGCCGCCATCAAAGGGCAGCTTCGCGAAGCGCTGCTGCTGCGTCGGGCCGAGTTCTCCGACTACATTCGGGACGCCTTCGAACAGGCCTCACAGGACATGCGCGCCAGACTGGCGGCCATCCTGGAGGAGGAGGATGAACTGCGCAGGAAACAGGAAGAGATCATTGCCCGGCTCGAACCCAAACTGGCCGATCTTGCCGAACTCGGGGGACGGGCCGTGGAGACTGCACAGGTCAACGGGCCGAACGAAATCGAGACAATCGCCTGACGGGTTTATCCGCGTGGCGGACAGTATGGATCAAAGCGCGGCGGGCAGCAGGAAAAGGCGGCCCGCCGCGCCGTTTGTCCGGCGGTGTCCCGGAGCAAGACAGCCGTCAAGCCGTCTCAGGCTTCGGACGAACGGAAACGCCCTTGGAATTTTTTGAGCCCGCCATATATACTGGCATCCATGGAATTGCAGTTTGCGTGGGATGTTTTCAACGCTTGGAACGAGGAGGTATGCGGCATGGAATCCAATTTGCCTGAAGCAGGGTCATCCGCCGGAGCGGGCGGGGAACAACACGCGGCGTCCCCCGCCGCAAAACAGACGGCCGACAAGGCGGGATTGAAGAAACCGGGCGGTGAGCGCATCGTGCTCTACTCATACCCTCCGCTTATCTACATCTGGCCGCTCATTGCGCTGGGTTTTCTGTTCTGGTTCACCTGCGGGGTCACCGCGGCGCCGCACACGGCCGAGGCGTGGATTTACGTCATCACATTGGTGGTTGTACTGCTGACCATGGGCATTGACGTGAACCGCAACATGGCGGTGTTCTGGGTGATTGTCATTGCCGCACTGTCCTTCTGCATGCTGTGGCTGCAGGACGCAAAAGACATTCGCGTGTTCAGCCAAATCGGGCAGTTCCTCAAACAGATCAACCCCCAATACTCCCCGGAGTTTGGAATGATCACCAGCATCTTTCTTTCGGCCATTTACGCCATCGTGATCATTGGCGCCCGCATCAATGACAAATGGGTTTTCACCCAGAACGAGATCGAACACTACGTCATGTTCCGCGGCAGCAGTTCGCTGGGCCGCGGCGCCAAGGGTGTAAGCGCCTCCTACCGGGACTTTTTCGAGCTGGTCGTGCTGCTTGCCGGCGACGTGGAAGTCCGCACGGCCCAGGGCAACCGCGTGCTGGCGCGCATGAAGAACGTTCCCTTCCTGGCGCTCAAGATGCGCAAGATCGATCGGATACTGGCCTCCTACTCCGTCACCCCCGGCGTGGCGGACGAGGAGTCTTCAGAGAATGTTGAAGAGGAAGTGCTGTGATTCCGGCTTCCTCCGGCGTGCGACAATGTCGGGCGTGACATCCCCCCGGGCAATTTGCGCGTAGCCCGCGATTTCCACCGCGCCGCAGGGATTACCCTGCAATACCGCCCTTGGCGCCGCGCGTCCTGTCCCAGGTTGCTGCGGGGCGCTCAATTTGTGTGTTCTGCGTCGTTGGTCCCATCCAGGATGCGGCGCAACTTTCGCAGCAGCGCGTCCGGCGCATAGGGTTTCTGGATGAGTTCGATGCCTTCTTTGAGCACAAAGTCTGTGTGAATGGCGTTTACACTGTATCCGCTCGAAAAGAGGAATCGGAGCCGGGGATGCTTTTCGCGCAGAACGTCGTACACGGCCTTTCCGCCCATCTTCGGCATGACCACATCGAGCAGGCACATGTCTATTTCGGCCGCGTGTTCGTCGAAGAGTTCCAGCGCCGCCTCCCCGTCGCCCGCCAACAGCACGGTGTATCCCGCATCCCTGAGAATGCGCGCCACAAGTTTCCGCAGCGTGTCGTCGTCCTCGGCCACGAGAATGGTTTCTGTGCCGCCCACGGCGCTTCCGACGACCTTGGTCCCCACAACGGACGCAGGCCGCTCAAAGCTCGGCAGATATACCTTGAATGTCGTTCCCCGATCTTTCTCGCTGTAGACCAGGATCATGCCCTGATGCTGCCGCACAATTCCATAGACGGTGGACAATCCCAGACCCGTGCCCTTGCCCGATGCCTTCGTGGTGAAGAAGGGCTCGAAAATGCGCCCCTGCGTCTGGGCGTCCATGCCGCAGCCGGTGTCCGTAACGCTGAGCAGCACGTAGCGACCCGGGGTTGCCCAGGCGTGCGCGGCGCAGTAGTCACTGTCCATGGACACATTCTCCGTCTCAATGGTAATGGAGCCCCCTTCGGGCATGGCGTCGCGTGCATTGACGCAAAGATTGAGCAACACCTGCTCCATTTGGCCGCAGTCGGCATGGATGGTGCCCATCCGCTGTCCCGGCACCACATTGAGCCTGATGTTTTCTCCGATGACCCTTTTGATCATCTTTGCGACATCCTCGACCACTTTGCTGAGGTCCAAATCCTGCATTTGCAGCACCTGTCGGCGGCTGAAGGCAAGAAGTTGGCGTGTCAGCGCGGAGGCACGCTCCGCGGCCCGGTCGATTTCCTCGATGAATTCCCTGTCCTTGTTCTGCTCGGGCAGGGTGTCCAGCAACATCTGGCTGTACCCCATTATGGCCTGGAGCATGTTGTTAAAGTCATGCGCCACGCCGCCCGCCAGTTGGCCAATCGCCTCCATCTTCTGCGCTTGACGGTACTGTTCCTCAAAGCTTTTTTGCTGTGTAATGTCTTCCTGAATTCCCAGGAAATGCGAAATGTTGCCGTTACTGTCGCGAATGGGTGATATCAAGGCCTGTCCCAGGAATATGGAGCCGTCTTTCTTTTTGTTGTGGAGCAGCCCGCGCCACTCACTGCCCCCGGTGATGGTTTTCCATAGAGACTCGTATTCCGGCCGGGATGTCTCTCCCGACTTGAACATGCGCGGATTGTGCCCCAGCACTTCTTCCCGGGAATAGCCGGTAATCTCGGAGAATTTCGGGTTGACGTACTCAATGTTGCCTTTCAAGTCCGTAATCATCACCGCCGCCGGGCTCTGGTTCACCGCCATGGACAGCTTACGGAGTTCCTCCTCGGCCAGTTTGCGCTCGGTGACCACCTCGAATATGGCGACGAAGAAGCCGGTCTCGGGACTGTACACGGAGATGTCGAACCACATCTTCATGGATTCGACAAAGCGTTCGAAGCGCTCCGGCACGCCTGTGCGTGCCACACGGCCGTATACCTCGATCAACCCCGGGTCCAGTTCGCAAATCCCCGGAATAACCTCAGACACTTTCCTTCCCACCACGCCTTTCAGCCCGGTCTGCGTTTCGAACGCGTTGTTTACCTCAAGGTAAACGAAGTCGTCCGCGCGGCCCTGTTCATCAAACAGCATTTTGCAGTAGGCAAAACCGTTGATCATGTTTGCGAACAGGGAGCGGTAGTGTTCCTCGCTTGCGCGCGAAGCGTTCTGCGCCTGCCGCTGTGCAAGGGCGATTGCGAACTGGTCCGCGGCGTTCTCAAGGAACGCAATCAGGTCGGGCGTGAACCGCCCTTCGGTGTGGTCGTTCAACTGCAGCAGTCCCAGCCGCTTTCCTCCGGCGGCCAAAGGGATCAGCGCCACCGACTCATAACCCTGGTCGCTGCAGCGGTTTCGCGTGCGAATGCGGCGTTCGGTGTCGGTCAGGGACTGCACCAGCTTGGTGATGGAATTCGTCCAGAAACTGCCTCTGTCCGTGAAGTAGGGGCGCGAAGGGTCAAAGTATCCGCAAAGAACCTTGCCGCATACGCATTCCAGCAGTGGGTTGCCCTTCCCGTCGTGAATCACCTCACCGTGGGCGTCGCGGGTGCAAAGATGATTCTCCATCTCGACAAATTCCGCAGGAAAACCATGGGTCTCAAAATAGGGGAAATCCTCCCCCTCCTGAAGGCGCACGCCCACCGCCTCGCAGCCCGTCCATTCCTGAAGCAAGTCGGTCAGGTCATGGACCAGTTCGCGAATGTCACTTTGCCCGTTCAGCAGGTGAAGCAGCCGTACGGTGGTCTCCCGTTCGTGGTTGTGGCGCATTTCTTCGGTGACATCACGGAAGAAGGCCTGGACCACCTTGCGACCGCCCACATTTAACAAGCTCGCCTTGATTTCAGCCAGTTTGACCTCACCGGATTTGGTGAGCAACCGGGTAGAGAGGATGGCGCCCCGTTTTCCGCTTCGGTGCTGCAGGAAAGTGTGTGACAGTCCCTCCTGCAAGTCTTGCGCCGGATGCAGCATGCCCTGGTGCCGGCCCACCAGTTCGCCGCGCCCGTATCCTGTCATTTCGGCGAGGGCACGGTTGCAGTCGAGGATTTCACCGGTTTCGGCGTCGGCCAGGCCGATGCCTTCGGTGGCTTCGTCAAAGAGCGTGCGGTACCGGGACTCGCTCTCGATGAGACTTTCCTCTGCCCGTTTGCGCGTGCTTATGTCCAGGACCGTTCCCACGAAGTCGGTCGCGCGCCGTGCATCGGCCTCGCCCTGGAAGGTGGCTGTTCCATGGGCCTCCACCCAGCGCACCGTGCCATCGGGGAGATTCACCCGGTATTCGGTCGAGAACGGTTGCGGCGATACCGGGTCGAGTGCCGCGTCCACTGCCGCCAGCACATGCGGGAGGTCGTCGGGGTGGAGGCGTGCCAAGATTTCCTCGTTGGGACTTTCATAGCCCGAAAACCCGAATATTTCCCTGTACCGTTCGTCCCAGGTTGAAACATGGGTTTCAGGATCATAGTGCCACCAGCCCATCTTTGCCGCATCCAGTGCGAGCCGCCGTTGCTGGGCGAGCACGTCCCGATCTGCCTGGGCTTGTCTATAGGCTCTGCGCTCCTGCGCGTCGCGGATGGCGCGCTCTATTGCGGCTCCCAGCCGCACAAGCCGGTCCTTCAGCAGATAGTCGCTTGCCCCGGCGTGAATTGCCCGAACCGCAAGTTCCTCGCCGATGGTTCCAGAAATCAGAATGAAAGGGATGTCGTTGTCATGTTCGCGGACGATCCTGAGCGCATCCAAACCGGTGAACTGCGGCATGGAATAGTCGGACAGCACGATGTCCCACGGCTCGGCGGCCAGCGCATCCCGCAAACTGTTTTCGTCGTATATCCTTACCCAGTATGGGGCGTAGCCGGAACGCTTCAACTCGCGCACAAGCAGGCCGGCATCAACCTCGGAATCCTCAATCAAAAGGGCCCGCAGGGGTCTGGCCTGGACCAGTTCATCCGGGGCATTCACTTCGCCCATGATTCATCCTCCGCCCGCGGGCCGCCGGTCCGGCGGCTGGTTGAGCAGCACCCAATACATGCCAACCCGCGTCACCGCCTCGACAAAGGCCTCGAACTGCACGGGCTTGACGATAAAGCTGTTTACTCCCATCCTGTAGGAAAGCTCGACATCTCTTTCTTCGCGCGAGGATGTGAGAATAACCACGGGAATGGCGCGCGTGCGCGCATCCCCCTTCAGTCGTTGCAGGACCTCATGCCCGTCCACTTTTGGCAGTTTCAGGTCCAGGAGCACAAGCTGGGGAAAATGCGCGAGCGGCGCCGCGGGATCGTCGGACAAACCGAAGACGTACTCCAGCGCTTCTGCGCCGTCTTTGACCCAGGTGAGACGGTTGGCAAGGTTGCTCTTGCGGAATACCCGCATGGTCAGTTCGGCATCCTGTGGATTGTCTTCCACCAGCAGGATGTCGGCGGACATCATGCCCGTGTTTGCTGTTTCGCTCATACGGTGCTTTCCCTTTGAATTGGCAGGGCAAAGTGTAATGTGGCGCCGTCATCCACCTTGCCTTGCGCCCAAACACGGCCGCCATGGCGGTGCACGATTCTTTGGACCAACGCCAGACCCACTCCGGTGCCCTCAAACTCGTCCTGCCGGTGGAGCCGCTGGAACACCCCAAAGAGCTTGTCCGCATATCTCATGTCAAAGCCCGCACCGTTGTCTTTCACAAAATACACCATTTCCCCGCGCTCCACGGCGCCACCCACTTCGATGCATGCCGGGCGGCGTCCGCGGGTGTATTTGATGGCGTTTTCGAGCAGGTTTGCCCACACCTGGCGGAACAGTGCCGTGTCGACCGCTGCACGGGGAAGGTCACCGAGCTTGAAATCGACGACGCGGTCCGTGGCCTGCCCGGCCAGCGATTCAAACGTCTCCCTGGCAAGTTCGGTCATGTCTGTGTCTGCCAGCGCCATGGGCTGGCGGCCCAGACGCGAAAAAGCGAGGAGTTCGTCAATCAACTCGCCCATGCGCCGCGCCTCACTGCGCACAACGCCCAAGACCCTGTGCCCTTCGGCGTCAAGCAGCTCTCCATAGTCTTCCTTGAGGACGCGGGCGTAACCGTCAACGGCGCGCAGCGGCGCACGAAGGTCATGCGAAACGGAGTAGGAGAAGGCGTCAAGTTCCCTGTTCGCGTCCTCAAGCTGGCTTACATGGCTGTGGAGCTCGGCATTCAGCCTGGTAATCGCTTCTTCCGCCCGCTTGCGCTCGGTCATGTCGCGCACAATGGCCCACACGCCGAGGGGCTGCCCGTCGGCGTCTTTGATCAGCCACTCGCGCACTGCGACGGGGAAGACGGTGCCATTCTTGCGGACATACTCTGCCTCGTACTCATCACTGTAGCCCCGCGCGAGCACCTGATTCGCCATGATGGCCGCCTCCAATTTGTGCCACCGGGCGGGGGTAAGATCGACGCGATCCCTTTGCGCGAGTTCTTCGGATGAATAACCCAGCATCCCGCGGTATGCGGAGTTGCTTTCAACGAACGCACCCGTCATGGTCCGGTGCACCACGCCGTCCATGATTGAATCGTACAGTCCGTGGAACTTCTCCTCGGACTGGCGGACCGCCTCGGCCTGTCTGCGCCGGGTCATGATGCCGCCGACCCTTGCCAGCAGTTCGCCAAGCAGGAAGGGCTTTGTCAGATAATCCTGGACCCCCTCCCGCAGCAGGTTCACGCGGGGCGTCTCATCGGTCTGGCCGTGAGCATTACAATGGCCGTCTTGTCCATGTCCCGGTTGGCGCGCAGGGCGCGGACCATGGCGTCGCCGCTCATGCGGGGCATCATCACGTCGCTGATGATAAGGTCGGGACGCATCGCCAGCGCCTTGTCCAGACCTTCCCTGCCGTCGAAAGCGGTGGCCACCCGGTAGAGTCCGGCCAGGCTGTTCGCCACGAAGGCGTTCATGTCCGGGTTGTCTTCCACCACCAGCACAAGCGGCGCGTCCGGTCCGGCAGCGTGGATATCGGCTGCCATACCTCCAGGGCGTGTGCGCAATTCATCCTGGAAGGCGCTGGCATCTTCCTCCTCCAGGGCGGTCGGCGCGGGAAGGACTTTGGTGTCGGCGGGTGCCGCCAACGGCAGGGTAACGGTAAACAGTGCGCCTCCGCCCGCCGCCTCGGTGATCTTGACCGTGCCACGATGCAGATGCGTGAATTCCTTAACGATGGCAAGACCCAGGCCGGTGCCGCCGAAGGCCCTGTCGCTGCCCCCGTCCGCCTGCCGGAAGGGCTCAAAGACCGCCTCGCGGAGTTCCGGCGGCACCCCGGGCCCGCTGTCCTGAACCACCACAACGGCGTCGTCGCCAACCACGGCCAGCGTAAGCGCGACCACCCCGCCGTTCGGCGTGAACTTGAAGGCGTTGGACAGAAGATTGAGCAGGATTCGCCGGTATTTCTCGACGTCGAGTTGGGCCGGCAACACGTCCGGGGCTTCGATTCTGAAATTAATGCGCTTTTCACCGGCCAGCACATCAAAGTGTGAGGCCAGGAAACGTGTCACATGGGCCATATCCACCTGGGAATACTGCATCTGCATGCGGCCCGCTTCCAGTTTTGCCACGTCCAGCAAATCGCTGACGTGGCGGTAAAGCAGGCGGGCATTGCGGTCCACCACGTCAAGGTCGTTTCTCTCGTCGTCCGTGAGCTCCGCAGCGGCAAGCCGCTTGGCGACGGGACCCAGGATAAGCGTCAGCGGAGTGCGCAACTCGTGGCTGACGTTGGCGAAGAACTGGGTCTTGAGCCGCTCAATTTCAAGGGTCTTCTCGTACAGCCGCGTGATTTCCCCATTTGCCGACTGCAGTTGGCGGTTGGCATCGTTGGCCAACTCCAGTGCCTCGGCTGCCTGCCGGTTGGCATTGCGGAGGCGCTCGTGGGACAGGCTGAACAGCACACCCATTCCCAGGAACATCGCAATGGAGACCAATGCCATGGGCCCCGTCAACTGGAACGAGAATTGGGGCGGTATGAAGAAGTACCAGACCAGCACGGTCGACAGCGCGGTTGACATCAGTCCACCCCGCAAACCTCCAATCCACGAACTGAAGAAGACCGCGGGAAAGAATAGAAACCACACATAGGGCTTAATGGCGGACCATAAAGCCATTTGCAGCCCGAAGGCGGCCAAAGGCACCAGAATGGCCGCCATGAGACGAAGAGAATCCGACGACAAACGGTTTCTCATGAAGACGTGCTTGTCCGTGGTTGCAACACCTCTTTTCCACGATACGATACTACTTGAAATACAGGGGGTTTCGCCACTTCCGGCATCGCATCCTTATTGCAGCCTGGACATGCTTTGCCCGAGGCCGTCGGGCTTGGCGGGAACCGCCAAGGATGGCGACCGGGTGTGCCTGTGTTCGGTCGAATGCCCAACGGTTCAAAGCGACACTTCCGGCGTTCTTGTCGGACGCTGAGCGCGGGGAATGGGTACTTATGACCTGAGTGATCCCGTGTTTTTGTAACTGTTTGTGTTTGTTGATATTACAACGGCATATCTATTGACAATACGCCTTTTTTTTGCAAAGATGGGCTGAGCAGCTCAAACCACCAACGACAACCTCAAC
>CAIJOU010000069.1 GCA_903822375.1 Candidatus Hydrogenedentota bacterium | reverse complement strand
CGCCCGGATGGACACTTTTTGGCGCTGTACATGCGCGAGTTGGGACAGGCACGCGACAAGCACAACCAGAACCCCTGCGAAGGTTCCAAACCACCGGTGCAGCCACAACATGCGCAGATAATCCTCGGCATACTCTTTCGAAACGGCCGCCGCCCAGCCCAGCGGCACAGCAACCACAACGGACAGTGCGGCAAGAATCAATGCGAAGCGTGCCATCTGGAAGAACATTGCCCTGCCCAAGAGTAACCCCAGAAACTCGGCCAGCAGGGCCGTCAGAACCAGCACAATCGGAAAATGGAGCACCATAGGATGGATTTTGCCGGCGAAATCGACGGCGTGCGCCATGGATATGGAAGCCCCCCCCGCGGTCCCCTGCGCGCCTGTTGCTTCCGGCGCCGCAACGGCGGCTCCGTTGTCGGATTGACCCGCGTTTTCGGGCGCCGCGCAGGCAAGGGTCGAAATCCCAACGACCAGAACGGGCACCAGCCAAACAGCCGCCAGTCCCCAAAATGACCTTGCTCCGTTATCCATAAACCCGTCACCTTGTCAGTTGGGCCCTGTCCGGGATGGTTCAGACAATTTTCGTAAACATGCCCTTGGGGGTATGGCAGATTGGACATACCTCCGTCGACATTCCCATCGTGGCGATCCCGCACACCGGGCACACATAAAAAGTCTTGCCTGCCACCTTCCACTCCTCCAAGTGGTCCAGAGCACTGTTATACAGCTTCACATGCTCCGTAACCGCCGCCTTGGCATAACTCAGCGCCCGAACGGCAATGCCGTTATTCTCAGCCTGGGCCTCTTTGATTAAATTGGGGTACATGGTTTCGGCCTCGTAGGACGCGTCCTTGGCGGCAACGGCGAGATTGTCCTTCGTGGACGCCGCAGTCGGTTTTGCACCGTCGGCCTTCGGCGTGCCGCCCTGTTCCTTGATCAGGGAGGCAAGGCTGCGTGAGTGCACCTTCGCGGACGCAACCGAGGCGCGAAACAGGGCCGCAACCTGGGCGTACCCTTCCTCCGCCGCCTTGAGCGCACATTGGGTGTAGCGCGCGTCTTCATCCAACTTTTGTTCGTGCGCCTTCAGCAGGCCCGTCAACAGCTCCGGGTTCCCGCTTGCCGCATTTGCCCGCGCGGCCAGTCCGCCCGCAAAAGCCGCCAGTCCGATCCGCAATGCTTGTCGTCTGCTGCAGTCCACTTTTGTATTCGCCTTATCCTGTTCGAAACCTTCTAGCAAAGCACACCTTCGCCACGCTCATTTTGGCATTTCCCAAGATGTTTAAACAAACCACCAAACACATTCATCTCTTGTTTGACCCGGTGGAACAGCCATATCATCGGAAACCGTGATTCGACCCCGGAATTCGTGTGTCATGCAGTGGGGCCAAAGCCTCTTCCGCTTCGCCAACAGCATGTGAACATGCTGCACCTTCCTCCGTCAGGGACCCAAAGCGAACTCAACCTGAAAAGTTCACACCGCCCGCAACACCAAGAGCCAGTCATGCACCTCCGGCGGCAGGGGCGCCCGCCAATCGCCGTCCGAATCAGGATTGACTGCTCCCAACGGAATGTCAGCGCCCGTGCACGGATTGAAATAGGACGCCTCGTACTTCACATCCGCTTCGAGGCTCTTAATCATCGGCGGGTCCCACAACAGGGGCACATAAACGATTCTCAGTTTGCGGGGAATCCCGGCAGTGGTGCAGGAGTAGACGTTTTTCTTGTCCCAAGTTGGCTCCGCCCATTCAGGATGCTGCTCCATCTCCCACCACGGGAACCGGTGGATGAACTGCCCGCCAAGCCCCACCTGGCGCGAGCCGGGTAACTGATAGGCCTCTTCCCAGGGCGTGTTTCCCCAGCATCGGCCGTGGGGCGAGGGACCGTAGGGATGCTCGACCGTGCTCATCTGCCAGATGCCGTTTGCCCCGTAGGTGTGTCCCGCCGTTCCGTTGAGCACGCTGTCGTAGAAGCACATGCGCACCACATTCTGCCAGCAGCGGCCCATGATGCCCTCGTAGTTCACCTCCGCGTTGACGATGGGCATGACCGGCTTGCGGCCGAAGGCAGTCATGACCGTCTCCGCCGTGCCGCCAACGCTGTCGAGGTCGCTGTGGCCGGTCTGTAGCATCTCGAAATCCATGAGCGCCGGGTCTTCGACCTGTTCGCGGCCGTAGTGGGTGGGGTGAATCCCGATCAGGTTGTGGAACCCGTCGATCTGGCGCACGTAGGCCATCACCTCCGACCATCCCTTGCGCTGCTCGGCGGCATCCTCCTTGGGCGTTTTGGACAGGTAATAGGGCATTGCCCCCTCGCCGCAGATGCACCACACCACGGGATAGGCGCCGTACCGCGCCACGAGATAGCGCCAAAACAGTTTGGCTTTCTCGACGTGCATCCGCGGCATGTAGTAGCCCCACATTCCCACGATGCACGGCATGATGCCCGAATGGGCCAGGTGCCCTATCTTGAGGTCCGCAAGGTCGAAGTAGGCTGGGTTGACCCTTTCGAACCCCTCCGTGAGCGGAAAACCCGCCTCACTCGCTCCGCGCGGGTCGAAGGCATCCATGTCGGGATAGGGCCCGGCGATTATCTGCACCACGTTGAAGCCCTTTGCGGCGCGGTCGGCTGTCAGCAGTTGAAACCCGCGCGGCCAGTCCAGCCGTGAACAAAGGCCCATCCACCACGTGTCCCCCACCCAGAAGAACGGTGTGCCGTCGGCCTGCTCAAAATGGCGTCGGTCTGGGGCAACGCGCAACCGTCCATGGGTCATCAGCGGGTTGGCCCCCTCATAGGGCCGCACGGAAACCGTCCCCGTCTGCCCGTGCAGGCCCCCGTCTGCAGCGTTTGAGCATATCGTTTGAAACGAATACTCCCCCGCCTGCTGGCCAGCGAAACGAACCTTCCATTCTTCGTCGCCGGCCCAGAAGGCGGGCACCTGCATAACGACCCCGTCCGGACCCTTGAATTGTACGTCCATAACCACCTGGTTGTAGGGGTCCGCGTACTTCGCCTGGGAATGGAAACACAATTCCAGTACGCAATTGCACGCCACGAAGAAAGCTTTCATAGAACCTGTCCCTTTACTTGATGTTTCCCGGCAGGACGGCAGTGGCACGGAGGTCCTGTAAACCGCATGCGCAATAGTAGCAGGGCAATCCCCGCCATTGGAATACAGTCCCATTGCCTTATGTTGGACCAGCACAAGCGTGCAGACCGCCTGTTCGTTGTCTTGGACATGGGTGACGCCTGAGGGATTCGTACCCGCGCACGTTCTCGGTTCAAGAAGCGCTGGGGTTCCATTACGGGCCCCGGAAGATGTCGCTGAGCAGGTTTACTTTAATGCGCGGGAACAGTATAGTGTTGCCTCCTCAACCAAGGATTATAGCAGTATGCACAATAATATCAGCGTGAATACGTTGTTGAAGCATGCATTGGACCACAATCAGCAGTCCCTGTCCGAGTATGATTCGAAGCGCCTGCTTGCCGCGTACGGAGTGAGCACCATCGACGAGGCCATGGCGCACCACCCGGCGGAGGCGGTCGCTTTGGCAAACGCACAGGGCTATCCGGCGGTGGTCAAAGGGTGCTCTCCCGACCTCGCGCACAAATCCGACCGTGGGCTGGTACACTTGAACCTGCCCAATGCCGCGGCTGTCGAGGCGGCGGCCCGCGAAGTCCTGGATGCCGGGATGCCTGCGGTCCTTGTTCAGCGCATGGCCGCGGGCCGGCGCGAGATCATCGTCGGCGGCGCCCGTGACACCGCCTTTGGCGCGTACGTTATGCTCGGTGTCGGGGGCATCGCGGTCGAGGCGACGGCCGACGTATCGTTCCGTCTCTCCCCCCTGGACGACCGGGACGCGTGCGAGATGGTCTCTGAATTGCGCGGGAGCCGCATGTTTGAAAGGTTCCGTGGAGATGTCCCGGTGTCCATGCCCGCGCTGTCCGAAACCTTGCGCGCCGTGGGCCGGATTCTCAATGACCACCCCTGCGTCTCCCACATCGACATCAACCCGCTCATCATTGAGGACGGCATCCCCGTCGCCGTGGACGCATTGATATCGCTTTCCGCTTCGGCGGCGGCACCGACGCCGGTGGAATCGATCGCGCCCACGTTCAGTACGGACCAGTTCAGGGCACTCTTTGAAGCATCCAGCGTCGTCATCATCGGCGCGTCCGACGCGCCTGTAAAGTGGGGTTTTCGCATCCTGTTCAACACACTGGAAGGCGGCTATCGCGGCCGGCTCTACGGGGTAAACCCAAAGCACCCGGAACTGCTTGGCGTTCCCTGCTTCCCGAGCGTGGCCGACCTGCCCGAAGTTCCCGACCTCGCGCTCATCGTGATTCCGCCCCCCGCGGTTCCCGCAGCCGTCCGTGAATGCGCCGCACAGGGCATTAAGGCCGTGGTTGTAATCACAGCCGGTTTCGGCGAACTGGAAGACAGCGGTGCCCGCTTGCTCCAGGAGGAGATAGCCGCCATTGCACGGGAAACCGGGCTGCTCCTGGCGGGGCCCAACTGTGCCGGCGTTGCCAGTCCCGCGCCGCACAACCTGTTCTGCGGCATGCTCGCGCGCTATCCCGAGCCGGGCGGACTCTCCCTCGTTTCGCAAAGCGGCAATGTCGGCGGAACCGTGCTGACTTGGGCGCAGCTTCATCAGGTGGGCCTGGCGCGCTTCATCAGCAGTGGAAACGAGGCGGTCACGTACACCGAAGATTACCTTGACTTTTTTGCAGAGGACCCGCGCACAACGTCCATCCTCATGTATGTTGAGGGTGTCAAGGCGGGCAGGCGCTTCTTTGAAGGCCTGCGCACCGCCTCGGCGCACAAACCCGTGGTGCTCATCAAAGGAGGACGGAGCGCCGCCGGACTCAAAGCGGCCCAATCGCACACGGGCGCACTGGCCAGCGAGACACGTGTGTTTCGGGCGGCCTGCCGTCAGGCTGGCGTCAGCGTGGTCGACGACACCTACGAGGCAATGGAGGTGGCCGCGGCGTTCGCGGAACAGCCCCTGCCCAAAGGACGCCGCATCGGCATTGTCTCGCAGGGGGGCGGCTGGGGCGTAATCGCCACAGACGCCTGCGTGGAGGCCGGCCTTGAGGTTCCTGAACTGCCCGACGAAACCATCAAGGAACTCGATACGTTCATGCCCGGTTGGTGGAGTCGGGGCAATCCCGTGGACCTTGTGGCAAGCAACGACCTCCTCCTGCTCTCCAAGGCCGTCGAGGCCGTAATCAAGAGCCCCGCCGTCGACGG
>CAIJOU010000068.1 GCA_903822375.1 Candidatus Hydrogenedentota bacterium | reverse complement strand
TCTCGACAAAAACGCTTGCACCAAGCTGAAAACGGGCAAGTGCGGCATCTGCGCCAAGGCCTGCGTCGCCGGCGCCATCAACTACGAGGACCAGGACGAACTGGTCACCGAGCAGGTCGGCGCGATTGTGGTGGCCACGGGCTACAAGCTCTACAGTATCGGCCAGGAGCAGGACAACCCGAAATACACCGGTTACGGTGAATACGGCTATGGCAAGTACCCGGATGTGATTGACGCGCTCCAGTTTGAGCGGCTCTCCTCGGCCTCCGGCCCCACCGGCGGCGAGATCAGGCGGCCCTCCGACGGCACCGTGCCGAAATCGGTCGTGTTCATCGCCTGTGTCGGCTCGCGCGACCCGGCCAAGGGCGTGTCCTACTGCTCCAAGATCTGCTGCATGTACACCGCCAAGCACACCATGCTGTACAAGCACAAGGTACACGAGGGCACGGCCCACGTCTTCTACATGGACATCCGCGCGGGCGGCAAGAATTACGACGAGTTCGTGCGCCGCGCCATCGAGAAGGACGGCGCAAAGTACTACCGCGGCCGCGTGTCGAAGATTACCGAAGAAAACGGTAAGTTGATTGTGCGCGCCGCCGACACCCTCGCGGGCGTTCCGGTCACCATCGAGGCCGACATGGTGGTCTTGGCCTCGGCCATGCTCCCCGCCGATGGTGCAACCGAACTGGCCCAGAAGCTCAAGGTCGGCTATGACGAATACGGCTTCCTGTCCGAGTCGCACCCCAAACTGCGCCCCGTGGAGACAAACTCCGCCGGCGTGTACATTTGCGGCGCCTGCCACGGTCCCAAGGACATTCCCGAGGCGGTGGCCCAGGCCTCCGCGGCGGCGGGCAAGGTGCAGGTGATGTTCGCCAAGAACGAACTCACGCGCGAACCCGAAATCGCCCGGATCAACGAGCAGAACTGCGCGGCCTGCTATGCCTGCGTGCGCACCTGCCCCTACAACGCCATTGAAAAGGCGGAAATCCGGGACCGCCAGGGCAATTTGGTAAAGATGACCGCGCGGGTCAACGTGGGCCTGTGCATGGGCTGCGGCACCTGCGTGGCCGTGTGCCCCTCCACGAGCGCCGACATCGAAGGTTTCAGTGAGTCCCAGATTTACGAAATGATAAAGAACCTGTGACGGGCGGGGACCGTTTCGGTCCGGCCCGCTCGCAACGCGCGTAAGGCGGCGAAATGAGCGAGACAGAAAAGACAGAATTCGAACCCAAGATAGTGGCCTATGTGTGCAACTGGTGCACCTATTTGGGCGCGGACCTTGCCGGCACCAACCGGCTCGAGTACCCCTCGAACGTGCGCATTGTCCGGCTTCCCTGCACGGGCCGCATCGACTTCAACCTGATCATCAAGGCCTTTGAGATGGGCGCCGACATGGTCGTCGTGTCGGGATGTCATCCGGGTGACTGCCACTACACGGCGGGCAACTATCATGCGCGCAGGCGCTGGACACTCTTCCGTGACCTGCTGGAGACCATGGGCATCGACCTGAACCGAATTCATTTCGCTTGGATTTCCGCCGCCGAAGGCAAGAAGTTTGCTGAATTCATTACGGAAATAACCGACACGGCACGGCAGCTTGGTCCCTACCGGGCGTACCGTGAAATATGCGAGTAGCCAATGATTGAAGAACTTCGCCAAAGCTGCCGGAAACTGCTCGAAGACGGCACGGTAAATGTGGTCATCGCCTACGGCCAGTCCGACCCCGAGGGCCCGGTCTACCCAATCTTCGTCACCAAACCCGATGACGCCGACAAGATCGTCTGGAACAGGCAGTGCTACGCGAACCTGACCACCTACCTGACCCGCAAAGAGATCAAGGCGCTGGGCAAATCGGCCATTCTCGTCAAGGGCTGCGATGCCCGGTCCCTGGTGGTGCTGGAGCAGGAATCGCAGGTGGACCGCGCGACCGTTTACGTCATCGGCCTGGCCTGCGACGGCGTGGGCGAACCCGACCTTGCGGGCAAATGCCGCGTCTGTGAAGTGCACATGCCCCGGGCCGTGGACGTGACGATTGGCACCGCAGCGGAGGAACAGCACGACAGCCAGGAACGCTACGCCGCCGTTGAGGAGTTCATGAAGAAGTCTCCGGAAGAGCGGATGGCCTTCTGGAAGCAGGAATTCGAGCGTTGCGTCCGCTGCTACGCGTGCCGCGGCGTGTGCCCCCTGTGCTACTGCAACCAGTGCATCGTCGACAAGAACCGTCCGGTGGTCATTGACACCTCGGCCAGCCTGAAGGGCAATTTTGCCTGGAACATTACCCGTGCCTTCCATCTCGCCGGCCGTTGTGTCGGTTGCGGTGAATGCACGCGCGTGTGCCCGGCGGGCATCGACCTGCGACTGCTGAATGCAAGCCTGGCCCGTTCCGCCGAGGAGAACTTCAATTACCGGGCCGGCATGGACCCCGAAACCCCGCCTGTGATCGGCACTTACAATGCCGAGGACAAGGAGAATTTCATCCAGTGAGTGAAATGATTACCCAGCAGGCCCTGCGCGCGCTGGTCGATGAATGGATCGGCGCGGGCACGAAGGTTGCGGGACCAAGTTTTGTAAAGAAGGATTTCTGCCAGTACGTGCCGCTCGCGTCGTCGGCGAATCTTCTTCTAGACGGCTTCATCCACCCGCGAAACTCCATCAAGGAGTTCTTCTTCCCGAGACATGAGAAGATCTACACCTACGAGTTGAAAGGGCAGGAGGTGGAACTGGGCGATGTGAAGCCCGCCTCCACGCCGCAGGTCATTCTCGCGGCACGCCCCTGCGACACCGCCGCCGTGGCCATTCTGGATGCCGTGTTTAACTGGGGCGAGAAGGACGAGTTCTATACCCAGCGCCGCGATGCATCGACCATTGTGACGCTGGCCTGCGTGGCGCACGACAGCCAGTGCTTCTGCACCTCCGTCGGCCTCGGGCCCGATGCGGAAAAGGGTGCCGATGCCATGCTGCTGCCCATGGACGGCGGCTTTGAACTCCGTTACATCACCGACAAGGGCAGGGTCCTCTTCGCCGGCCGCACTCAGTCCTCGGACAAGTCGGCCGTCATCCCCGAAGGCCCCAAGGTGAAAATGTCACCTGAAAAGGTGCGCAGGGCGCTCGAAGACTACGAGAACCCGCTCTGGAAGGCCGCAACGCTGCGCTGCCTCAGTTGCGGCTCCTGCTCCTTCACCTGCCCGACCTGCCATTGTTTCGACATCGTGGACGAGGGCACGGCCCACGGCGGATGCAGGGCCAAGAACTGGGACAGTTGCCAGCTCTGCATGTTCACCAAGCACGCCTCAGGCCATAACCCGCGCAATGTGCAGGGCCAGCGCCAGCGCCAGCGCACCCAGCACAAATTCCGCATTTATCCCGACAAGTTTGGCGAAGTTCTGTGCACGGGCTGCGGCAACTGCGCCCGCAACTGCCCCGTCAGCCTCGGTGTGCTGGGCACGCTGCTGGAACTCTGCGCCGATGCGCCGCCGACAGCGGGGGAGAGCAAATGAACAACATCTACAAGCCCGACCTCATGACCGTGGTCGGCGTGAAACAGCACACCGCCGACGTCAAGTCCGTCAAGATTGCCTTCAAGGACCCCGAGAAGCAGAAGAACTTCTCCTTCCGCGTCGGCC
>CAIJOU010000067.1 GCA_903822375.1 Candidatus Hydrogenedentota bacterium | reverse complement strand
GCGGCTGGTTGAATGATTTTTCTGAACAGTTTGGCTGATGTTCCTTTTCTCGACTACGGTTGGCGCTTTCCGAGTGTCAGCAGGACCGTCAGTCCCAGCCCGCCCAGAAAGAGGTCACCGAATACTTTCCTCATCTTGTCTGGGGTGAAGACACTCTTGCCGCCGGAGCAGCCAGCGCAACCGCCGCCCCCGTCCAGTCCCGCCTCGGCGCGGCTGATTTGGCCGTCACCATCCGAATCCATCGTGTTGAACACTGCCTGGGACAGGCCCGGCAGCGAGGCCAGCGCCTCGGCATAGCTGACCTGACCGTCTCCGCCGCTGTCCATCGCATCAAAGCTTGCCGTGAGCAGGTCTTGCAGTTGCGCTTGGGTTGGCGGGGTGTTCTCACCTTCAACCTCGCCTTCGGCGGCGCATGGGCCGGTGGACACGGTCAGCGCCACAGCGCTGCCGGGGGGCACCTGCTGACTCGCGACCGGACTCTGGCTGATGACCAGGCCCACAGCCAAGGTGTCGCTGCACTCCTGGGTCACCGCACCGCCGGTCAAGTTCCCACCGGTGATGGCCGTGGATGCTGCCGCCTGGGTCTGGCCGACCACATTGGGCACCGTTACTGGTTGCGGACCCTTGGATACGGTCAGCGCCACGGCAGTGCCGGGGGCCACAGAATCGCCCGCCGAAGGTGACTGGCTTATGACTGCGCCAGAGGCGATGGTCGAACTATACTCCGTTGTGATCGCGCCGAGGGTGAGTCCCGCGCCGGTGATGGCCGTGGACGCCGCGGCCTGCGTCTGGCCGACGACGTTGGGCACAGTCCCGTTACACGGTCCCGTTGACACTGCCAGGGCCACTGCGCTGCCGACCGGTGCCTGTTGACCTGCTGTCGGACTTTGGCTAATCACGAGACCGACAGCTACGATGTTGTTACACTGCTGGGTCACTGTGCCGGCGGTCAAATTCGCGCCGGTAAGCGCGGTTCCCGCAGCGGACTGGCCCATACCGACCACATTGGGCACCGTTACTGGCTGCGGACCCTTGGACACGGTCAGCGCTACGGCACTGCCGGGAGCCACTGAACCGCCCGCCGCAGGTGATTGGCTGATGACGAAGCCCAAGGCAACGGTCGAACTGTACGCTTGCGTAATCGCTCCGACCGTCAATCCCGCGCCGGTTATGTCGGTGGATGCGGCCGCCTGGGCCATGCCCACCACATTGGGCACAGCCACTGGCTGCGGGCCCTTGGACACCGTCAGCGCGACGGCTGTACCCGGAGTCACGGAAGCGCCCGCCGCAGGCGATTGGCTGATGACTGAGCCGGAGGCGACGGTCGAACTGTACTCCTGCGCGATCGTGCCGAGGGTGAGTCCTGCACCGGTGATGGTCGTGGACGCCGCGGCCTGGGTCTGACCAACAACATTTGGTGCCGTCCCGTTACATGGCCCCGTTGACACCGCCAAGGCCACTGCGCTACCGAACGGAACCTGCTGACCCGACACTGGGTCTTGGCTAATCACAAGACCCGCCGCCAGGGTGTTGTTACACTGCTCGGTCACTGTACCGGCGGTCAGATTCGCGCCGGTAAGCGCGGTTCCCGCAGCGGACTGGCCCATACCGACCACATTGGGAACCGTTACAGGCTGCGGGCCTTTGGACACCGTCAGCGCCACGGCTGTGCCGGGAGTCACTGAGCCGCCCGCCGCGGGGGACTGACTGATGACGGAGCCCGAGGCGACAGTCGCGCTGTACTCCTGCGTAATCGCTCCGACCGTCAACCCCGCGCCGGTAATGGCGGTGGTTGCGGCCGCCTGCGCCATGCCCACCACATTGGGGACATTAACCGGAGACAGGTTCAGTTCCACATTCGCCTCTGAAGACAAGTCCTCCAAGACCGTCGCGGCAACGTTCCGGGTCACATAGCCCGTCTTCGACACTTCCAGCGTGTAATTGCCGGGCGCCAGGCTGCCCCGGAAATAGTCCCCCAGCGAGTCCGTCCACGCGGTGGCTTTTACCAAACCGTTCTGCTTGATTTTGACCGTGGCACTGTTTAGACCTTTGTGAGTGACCGCGTCGCTCACACGGCCCGAGAGGCATCCCATGATCGATGGATTGCCCGTGAACAGCACGCTGCGAATCGGGTTGTCCACCGGGCTCGCCCCATACTGGTCCACAGGCACCACGCGCCAGTACCAAGCACCAAGGTCCGGGTTCAACTCGGCAACCTGCGTGAAGGTGGAGGCAATACCCTCCTTCTTCAGCAGGCCCTGCGTGAAGTCCGCGTCCCGCGCCAGTTCGAGCCGGTAGCTCACCGGGTCGCCGTCCGGATCTGTCGATTCGCTCCACGCGAAAAAGCTGTATACCGGCACATTTGCGCCCTCGTCCGGATACTGCAGTTGCACCGCTGTCGGCGGCTGATTCCCCGTCTTCAACCGGTAGATCGTCGTCAGCAGGTACGCGCTCGTATCGCCCCTCTTTTGCGCCGTGTCCGGGGCCTTGATGTAATAATAAACCTTGTACGTCCCGGCCTGCTCGAAAAGGCCGCCAAAGCTGTCCCGCCACCGGTACGTGCCGGTGCCGGCGACATCGGAGGTCCCCGGCTCGTAGTTGAAGCGCGGCATGTCGACCACCTGCTGGAATTCCGGAAGCGTTGGGTCGGCCGCCGTTGCCCCGGTATAGCCGGGGGTCTTCACCTCAATCCAGGCGCTGTAGCCCCCGCCCAAGCGGCTTGCGCGTGCAAACAGTTCCACCGGATCGCCCAGTGCAAGCGCCTGGGTCTGGGTCGCTTCGATCCAGCCGATGGCATCGTCCGCGTTCACCCCGAAGCCCAGCACCGTTCCTTGCGCGACCGCTCCGTCATAGCCCGATTCAAAAGCCAGCGTGTCCCACGTGGAACCCAGGCCGTCACCATTGTCGTCCAGCAGGGGGTGTTGCTGCTGGTATTGCGGTTCCGAATCTGACGAACGGGAGGCGGTAAACTCCCCGATGTTCCGTGCGGCCGTCTCGAAACTGTCCTTGAGCGTTTTCCCCTGGCGCAGGCTGCGAAACAGTTCTGTCACGAACGGCTCGCCGTCGCGCACGTCGTCCGGGTTCGCCGGGTCCGCCACACCCCGGTGGGAAATCTCGTCCGCCGCGCAACTGGTCACGATGCTGCGGCCCGGACCGGACAGCGCGGGGATAAAGCTGCCCGAGTGGCAGGCACCGTCCACCACCACAACATCCTGGACCAGCGCATTCCCCTGCAGTTCTGCGTGCAGGTTCTTTAGCCAGCCTGCGAGTTCTTCGGGCGCGAGAATGCGGCTTGCAGGCTCGTGGCTGCCCGCGTAAAGGTAGAAGCTGTCCAAACCGCCATGGTCCAACAGCACAATGTACAGCGGCGCGGGTGTTGCGTTCATGCGCTGCGCAGACCAGGTTTCGATGGCCTCGCGCAGTTCCTCCTTGGTCGGGCTCGTGTCGTCCACCAGGATATCCGCTTCCGGCTGCACCGGGCCCTCGCGCAGATAGTAGATATCGTCTGCCGCAAAACCGCGGTCCCGAAGCGAGCGGTACACGTAGTCCGCCGTCTTGCAGTGCGAGGCGCGGCCCTCGCCGGAATCGTCCAACTTGCCCACACAGACGATGGCGTAACCCGCGCCGTCCTTCACGGTCAGGCGCGCCGCCTGCGGCGTGTCGTAATTGGCCGAGGTCACATGCAGAAAATTGTTGTCCGCATCGAACTCGGCCAGGAACTGCCAGGTTCCCGGCGCGTTGAACACGACACCCGCCGCCGCGAAAGCGGACGAATCGAAGGTGGCCGTGCCGCCGGCGTCCGTGGTGGCGGTCACCGGGCCGAGCGAGGAACCGTCCGGTTTGCGCAGGTAGAGCTTCACCGGCTGGTCTGCCAGCAAGAACTTCAGCGCATCCGGCAGCGGTGCGCCCAGCACCGCAGTGGCGCTTACATCCGTCTCACCCAGCAGTACGGCACTCGGGGACACGGACAGCGTCAGCACGGGCTGCACTTTGGCGACCGAATACGACCGCCCAATGCTGGTTGCCCCGCGATAGCCGCTGTCGCCGTTCCAGGCGGCCTGCAGTTGGTGCGGGTTCCGGCCTTCGGATGCTTCGCGTGGGTAGAAGGTCTGCGTATAGTTTCCGGCATTGTCGCTCACTACAGCCGGGGGAAACAGCGGGTTGGTACTTCCCGACGGCGTAGTGCTGGTGAACAGTACGGGCGCGGCGCCGCTTAGGCCGTCAATCCGGCCGGAGACGGTGACCGCCTGCCCCAGCGTCAGCGACTGGGGTTGGACCACGCAGGTGATGGAGGAATCAGTGCGCACCCGCACGGTGGACGTGCCGGAAGCGCCCTCCACTATCCCATCACTGGGCGTCACGACACATTGCCAAAACTCGCCCGGCAGCGCAAACGAAGCAATCAGCGTGTCCGACAACAAAGTTGTGCTCGTGCTGCGAATCGGGCCGGTGTACTGGGTCCCGTTAGTGCTCTTATACCAGTCATAGCGGTACGTGACCATCTGGCCGTTGGTCTGCACGTCCGGGTCATAGGACGGCGTTGTCACGGTACAGACCAGGTTATCCTCATCACGGGGCTGGGCGGGCGTAATCGTTACCACGGGCATCGTCGGCACATCATTGAGCGGGTTGACCGTGATCCGCAAAGTATCGGTATCCGTTCGTGTGCCGTCGCTTACCTGGATCGTCACATCGCTAAACCCGTTCCAGTTCGCCTGCGGCGCAACGTCCAAATTGAGCGATGCATCGATGCTTGCCCCACATTCCGGGTGCGTGTTGCCGGTAATGGTATAGGTGAACATTTCCGGGTCGCCCGACAAGGCAAAAGTATACGACGGCAGGTGAATGGCATCCGGTACCGTTGTATCCTCGTTCAGTATGATGTCCTGCAGGCCCACAATACTCAACCGCGCCCGAATCAGCACCTGCATGTCGAAGCGGACGAAGTTTCCAGCCATATCCATCACGAACAGACGAAGCGTGTGGGTACCTTCGTCCAGCCCTGTGGTATCCCAAGTCCCCAGCAGCCCATCCACGACCGGCGTGTGTACCGGTACAGGCGTGATGTCCACCCAGCCCGAGCTGGGGGATTCCCCACGGGCGTACTGCAGCGAGTAGAAACTGAAGTCCGAAATATCCGACGCAGCGCCCTCCACGCCAACTTGCGAACCTTCGAGAACTGCCTGTCCCTGGAAGGGCTCGAGGATGTAGGCCGTCGGATAGGTGTTGTTCACCGTCACCGGTATGGCCGTCGTGACGGGACCCACATTCCCAAGCCGATCCGTGGCTCGGGCATACAGCGTGTAAGGTCCATCAGCCGTGGGCGTCCAGTGGTAGGCCCACGAGGTCGTCCCAGTAGCCGCCAACCACGTGCTCCCGTTTAGACTGAATTCCACATGGTCCACCCCCGCCTCACCCACGTCTGAAGAGGTGCCGGATATGATGATAAGCGAACGCGACAAAGTTGAATTTGCCTTCGGAAACAGAATGTTCGTTTGTGGACCGGAGTTGTCCACGGACAGGGCGTTGGAGGAGCCCCAATCCGATACGTTGCCTACCGCATCCCGAACGCGCAGTCGCAACACAACCGTGACGGCACTCAGACCGTCCGGCAAGGTTAGCCGTCCCCGTATCGCGCCGTTCCCATGCAGGGTCAGAAGAGTGACGGCGTCTAGAAGCGCGGCCCCACTCTCATCCACGACCTCGGCCTGCGTAATGAATGACCCGGCCTCGGCTGCGCCCGTGACATCCAAGGCGTTGCCATTAGCTACTACGTTCGGCAAGACGACTCCTCTAATCTGCGGTGCCGGAGATGCCGGGGGGGTGGCGTCATGATCAACGCAAACGGTTGTATACGCCGCGCTGATTACGAACCCCGAGGCATCTGTAACCACAAGCTTCAGCGTGTACGGTCCCGCAGGCAGCGCGTCCACGTTCCACCCTGCGCTCAGTGTGCCGTTCGTGATGGAAGTGGAGGACATCACAAGTGTCACGGCGTTGACAGTGGCATCTGGGTCCGTTCCCGGACGGTAATCCAACACCCAATCGCGAAGACCGAAGCCGCCCGTTTCCGTCGCCGTTCCTGTCACTTTCACTAAGCCCCGAAGGTGGGCGCCGGCAACCGGAGAGGCGATACACGCCTGCGGAAAAGTCGTACGATAATATAAGAGTATCGGACCCGTGTCTTTGTCCCCGCCGAAAGCATTAAGGGCGCGAATTCTGATGTGATAGGGGCCAGGCGCGGTGGGCGTCCACACGTAGGACCACGCAAGGTCGGCGATAGTGGCCGTGACGGGCCATGTCATGCCGTTATCCAAACTCAATTGAACTGTGTTCACGTAGGAACTGGATATTCGGCCTGAAAGGTTAATCGGCGTGGTCGCGAAGCTGGAACTCAGGCTTGGGTAGTCGATGGTCGCGTACAGTGATGTATCCGCGACAAGAGGGTTGAAGCCTTGCTCTGCCTCTTCCGCGTCCGGCAGACCATCCCCATCGCTATCCAAGTCCAGATAGTTGGGAATGTCGTCCCCATCAGGGTCGCCGGTCCCTTCTATTGCATCCGGAATGCCATCCCCATCGCTGTCCAAGTCCAGAAAGTTAGGGATTCCGTCGCCGTCAGGGTCACCGGTCCCTTCTATTGCATCCGGAATGCCATCCCCATCGCTATCCAGGTCCAGATAGTTGGGAATACCGTCCCCATCAGGGTCGCTTCGGCCCTCGATTGCATCTTGAATACCATCCGCATCTGTGTCCTTGTATTCGCATGCCCCCATGTCCACACCCATCCCAGCCGGCCGTTCCGTGCCGTAAATATCCGCCGCTGGTGCTCCTGAACTCGTTCCGGTGTCAATACAGGGTGAGTTTGGCTGGAGCAGGAGAAATCCCCGTTGCACATCCGCGAATTTCGGGTCTGTCGAAATATTGCTAGACTCTGAACTTCCTCCGGCCACGCAAGAATAGGTTACGGTAGGCGTGGAACCATTGTTAACAATCTCAGTCGGCGAATCAGCCCAGAATATGCAGTTCTTCGAAACGGGCCAAGAAGAAGAGTAGTTGTACATCCCCCCGCCGTTGGAAGTCGCGCTATTGACCGTGAACGTGCAATTGGTCACTGTCGGCGAAGAGGAGGCATTGTGCATGCCCCCGCCGTTGGTACCGCTATTGCCCGTGAACATGCAGTTGGTGACCGTCGGCGAGCCGCCAGAGTTGTACATCCCCCCGCCGTTGGAAGTGGCGCTATTGCCCGTGATCGTGCAGTTGGTCACCGTCGGCGAAGAGGAGGCATTGTGCATGCCCCCGCCGCTGGTGCCGCTATTGCCCGTGATCGTGCAGTTGGTCACCGTCGGCGAAGAGGAGGCATTGTGCATGCCCCCGCCGCTGGTGCCGCT
>CAIJOU010000066.1 GCA_903822375.1 Candidatus Hydrogenedentota bacterium | reverse complement strand
CGTCGCATCCCGCGCCAGAAAACGGCGAATAAAAACACTTCGGGCGCTGCATGGAAAGGGGGTGTCGGTTCGGAAAAGACCTTGCGGCTTAGTCTTCCGCGCCTTCTTCGCCTTTGCGGCGGCGGCGTTTGCGCTCCTTGAGCGCATTGGCCTTGTAGAAGAGCGCCGGTTCGATAATCGGCTCGTGCAACCCTTCGGTCTCCACCTCGCCATAGCTCACCCGGCCGCGGTACGTCCGGTTGGAAAGGATAATCGCGATCGCCTGGCGGGACCAGCGGTTGCCCTTGCGGGTATACACGCCCTTGGAATGTAGATAGTTGACAACTTTTCCGGTGCTTTTGGTGATGAGATACTCCCGAAATATCATCCGCACCACTTCAGCTTCGCGGTCGTCAATCGCCAGCGGCTTGTTCTCGTCGGTCCCCCGGCGGTACCCGTAGGGTGCCGGACCGGTGCCATAACGGCCCTGCTGCACCGCAGTGAGCTGGCCGCGTTTGACCTTGGCCCCGTGGCTTAAACGGCCCGGGCGCTCAAACACTTTCGTCACCGCGGCGGTTAATCCGCTATGTTCCTTGATACTTTCCATGGCACCACGTTCCAGCATCGATCGGCGACCCAAAAGCTCACCGGTTTGGTCTGTACGGCCCACGGGGCCTATGACTCGCAATGTCCGGTGTTGCATACACTCGCATCCTTAATTGTAGGCGATTTACGCCAGAATGTCAATAGTTTTCATCACTAATTCTTCTATAAGGACAAACAAGGCCCACCGGCGGCATATTTCGCCGCCGCCAAAGTAATCGCGCCGTCCCGGGTCCTGCTCCGGAACGGCGCGACAATGTCTTATAGCGGTTAATGGGAAGGACGCTTAGCTCTGGGCGACGTTGTCCGCAATGATGTCGCCAATCTTCGAGGTGGAAAGACCGGCCTCCTGGATCTCTTTCACGGAAAGTCCCTTGATCAGCCCCGAATTGAGGAACTTGACGCCGGCGGCCTCGATGGCGCTGGCGGCGGCGGTTTCGCCGAGGTGGTCGAGCATCATCTGGCCGGCAAAAATCGCCGCCAGCGGATTGATCACGTTCATGCCCGTGTACTTGGGCGCACTGCCGCCGATGGGCTCGAACATGGAGACGCCCTCGGGGTTGATGTTGCCGCCCGCGGCAATGCCCATGCCGCCCTGAATCATCGCGCCAAGGTCGGTGATGATGTCGCCGAACATGTTGCCCGTCACGATCACGTCGAACCATTCGGGGTTCTTCACGAACCACATGGTTGTCGCGTCGACGTGGGCATAATCGCGCTTCACCTCGGGGTAGTCGACGCCCATTTCATGGAAGGCCCGCTCCCACAGGCCGTAGAGATAGGTGAGCACGTTCGTCTTGCCGCACAGCGTGAGCTGGGCGGTCTTGCCCGCCGCAAGGTCCTTGTCGCCCAGGCCCCGCCAGGGCTTGGCCGAGCCGCGCTTGCGCGCGTACTCGAACGCATACTTCAGGGCGCGGTCCACGCCGAAGCGCGAGTAGACCGCCGTCTGCGTCGCCACCTCGTTCGGGGTGCCCTCGTGCATCACGCCGCCCATGCCCGTGTACAGGTCCTGCGTGTTCTCGCGCACGACCACAAAGTTGATGTCCTCGGGGCCTTTGCCCTTGAGCGGCGTTTCCACGCCGGGGTAGAGCTTCACCGGCCGCAGGTTGATGTACTGGTCCAGTTCAAAGCGGGCCTTGAGCAGAATGCCCTTTTCGAGGATGCCCGGCTTCACGTCGGGATGGCCGATGGCGCCGAGATAGATGGCGTCAAACTTGCGGAATTCCGCGATGGCCGAATCGGGCAGCGTTTCGCCCGTGCGCTTGTAGCGTTCCCCGCCGAAATCAAACAGCGCCGTGTCCAGGGTAAAACCAAACTTGGCTGCGGCGGCACGAACCACCTTGATGCCCTCGTCCAGCACTTCCGGCCCGGTCCCGTCCCCGGGAAACAACGCGATTTTGTAGTTCGCCATGTCCAAGTCTCCTTAACGTAGGGGTTTCCAACATCCATCCCTGCAAACAGGGCTGCACAGAATAGCATTTCCAAACGCGAATTGCATCTTGCCCGCAGTTGTGGCGTGGTCTCCCGACCATGCCATTCCACCGACCGCAGGTCTCCCGAGCGTTGGGAGGAGGAGACCTGCGGTCGAAAGCGTGACGCGGACAGGAAACCACGCCACAACTGGAGAGCTTCACGTTGCTGTCAGAGCCACACCACCTTGGAGAAAATTCTCATTTTGGGAACGAGATTAGTCTCGTATTGGGACGAATCCGACTACGGACACCAACGTCTTCTTCTTTGGAAAATGCCTGGCATCGCGCAACTAGTTTATTTATAAATAGTTACGGGACGACCTCTTCTTTGTGTGCAAATTGGCATGGCGGATGCTAATGTGAAATTGGAACCGATGCGCGGAATGGCCTTATACGATACTCTTGGTGGTTCGGGAACGCGCCGAGGCAGGCGCGGCACCGAAAGCAGGGTTCCTTGGGGAAGGAACGGTTTGGAAGGGGTCGGGAGACGCGCTGGGTTCCCGGCGGGAACGCCCCAGAAGGGAAGTTGCCGCCGCCCGTGCGGAGTGTGTACGGGACACTCCGCACGGGAAACTGGACATAAGCCCGGCCATGCGGCACGCGTGCCGCATGGCCG
>CAIJOU010000065.1 GCA_903822375.1 Candidatus Hydrogenedentota bacterium | reverse complement strand
GTCCCCCGCCCCGTTGCGGATGTTGATGTCGTATTCGGCTATATGGCCGCCCGCATGGCGCTCGGTGCCCGTGGCGGTAAGGAGGTCGCCCGGCTGCACCGCCTTGAAATACGAAATACCGCAGCGAATCGCCACGGCAACCCGGCCCGCGGCGTTCGACGCGACGGCGTGGCAGAAATCAGCCAGCGCGAACAATGCCGCGCCGTGCGCGATGCCCATGCCGTTCAGGTGCCGTTCATCCACGGGCATTTCGATGATGGCATGCCCGGGGGCAAGTTCCACGATGCGCATGCCCATGTTCGCCGCCACCGCGTCGCCGCCAAAGTATTCTTGAAGCGTCTCGTCCATGGTTCTATTCCTCTTTTGCGAACTTGACGTACCAGATCATCAGGCACAGATAGGCGAGCATGCACAGCATCGGCACAATGATCACGCCCCAAGTCGGGTTGTGCACATGGCTCGGCCCCACGCCGTAATCCACCGTAAGTGGGCCCGCCTTGCCATGCGAGAAGAAGATGCTGAATGACGAGCCCAGAAGACCGTGGATGAACCCCAGGGCGACGAGGTTGCGGTTGATATCCTTCATAAACACGTAGGTGAGAAAGATGCCCAGCAGGAAAGTCACCATGACGAGGCCGTAGGAGTTGATGTGGATCAATCCGAAGCAGGACCCGCTCAGCGTGGCCACAAGCAGGCGTTTGCGGTCTTTCGCGAAGAAATGGCCGTAGAGCGCGCCAAAGGGTCCAAAGAACACGGCGAAATAGAAGAGCAGTTTTATGGGAATCTGCTCCGGGCCAAAGTGGATGAGCAGGGGGAAATAGATCAGCGGCGCGCCGATGAACATGAACCCCGCCGCAAAGGCCACGGTGGTCGGCACCCGCCTGCCCGGCGGGTAGGCGTTCGTGGGCGATTTGGACGGGCCAAAGGCCTTGCGCAGCCGCGTGCCAAAGAACGACGAAAAGAGCAACTGCTGTACGAAACCCCAGAACACGTATCCGAAGGCGCCGATGGCAAAAGCCCGGATGGTAAAGCCGTCAAAGGCCTTGGCACCCCGCTGTATCACTGCCCCGATGATGATGAGCGCCAGCAGCGGCAGCGCGATCTTCATTGCAGTGGCGAAAGCCGAGACAAAATTGTCATATCGAATGCCAAACAGGACGATGACTGCGGAGAGGAGGCTGCCGAAGCTGAATACGAACAGGATGCCGGGAAAACTCTTGTCCGCGTTGTGCAGCATTTCGATCTTGTTGAAATTGAAGAACTTGGACACCTCGGCCCACTGGCTGTAGCTGAGCGCGTTGAGCGCGATGAACAGCGCGAGCATGATCGCGCCCAAGGTAAAACGTTTCGCCGGGCTGCCGTCGCGCAATTCCTTCCAGAGCGCCCATGGGTTGCCCAGGCCCCAGGAGGACAGCGTGTCACCGTGCCTGAACGGGCTGACGAACAGCAGATAGCATGATCCGATGCCGAGCATGGCCCCGGAGATGATCTCCGCCGCCTTTATCTGCAGCATGATTCCGGCCGAGTACTGCACCAGCCACAGAGCCGCCAGAACGAAGATCATGATTGTCAGACCCTCGACCAGGTTGTAGGCGCGCGACTGCCGCTCGTATTCCTGGTCCCCGGCCGTGTTGACGAGAACGTCCGTTCGGCACTTGGCCCTCTTCTCCTCGGGCGCGTCAAACCAGCCGTCCTTTGTGCGCACGTAGGATGTCTTGTCTGCAGGCGTGTTCACGTCATGATTCTCCGGGGTTCGGGTTCCGGGGGCGTCCCAGTATAGACCAACTGCGGTCGGGGAAAATAGGACCTGTTGGGCGGGCGGGAGGTTTCGGGGTAGAATGTCCCCACCGGTATGACTGCGGAAAGTGACCCGGCAGCAACAGGGAGGACGGTCCATGCAGTGCCCAAATCGCGAATGCGGCGCCACGGTGGACGATGGGGCGCATGCCTGTCCGCAGTGCTGGACGGACCTGAGCACTGCTGAACTGTCCGGCCCGGGCGGTGCGGCATCGGAACCACACAAGAGGCCCTCTCGACGACTGGCGAACACGAGCTTCGCCCTGGGCGTTCTGTCGTGTCCCCTGCTCTGGTTTGCTGCAATGTCTGTGGTGCAGAAAATGGGTGGGTTTCCAGTCGTGACATTCACATTGTTTACGGTAATTGCCATGTTGTTCATGGTGGTCGGGGGAATTGCGGCCGTTGTTGCCGGAAGCATTGCCCTTGCCAGGGGCGTGCGCGCTCGCCGGGGCGAACGCGTAATCTGGCGGCCCCTGGCCGGGATCCTGATCGGCGGCATCAGTGCCGCACTGGTCATTGTTGCCGCGGTTGGGACCTTTCACAAAGGCCGTCTCAACGCTGATCTGGCCACCTGCGGGGACAATCTTAAGCTGATAAAGGGGGGATTGCAGGAATATGCCTCCGCGCATGGGGACAAGTTCCCCCCATTGTCCCCAAAGTCCGGTGTGCTCATGTTCACGCCGGATTCGATGCCCCCGAGTCTTGATGTTGGCGCACGCCTCACTTGTCCGAGCATCCGCAGCACCAAGACATCAAGTGCAGGACCGGCAAGCCCCTTTGACGACCAGAGTTACTTCTACCTCGGCTACGCCCTGCTGGACGACGACGATGTTGAGGCGTTTGCCAGGGCTTACCGCAAGCGGATCGCCGAAGGCGGAACTTTCGACGAAGACCTGGTGGTGGAAGATGGCGAAGGAACGCGCGTTCTCCACAGGCTGTCGCTTGATGTGGACGAGGTCTGGCGCGCCACAAAAGATCCGCATTCGGCGTCGCCGCACCAGGGCCGTGAGTCCGGATACAATAACCCGTGCACAGTAACGACCGACATCCCTTTGCTTATCGAACGCGACGTGGACCACGTTTATACTGATTGGGGTCCCCCCGCGCCCCGTGGCGCCCACGTCCTTTACCTTCATGACGGGTACACTGAAAACGGGGGGGTTGGGTTCGTTGAGCGCGGCACCTGGCCCATGACCGAGAAAACCCAGCGCATTCTCGCGGAACTCGCCCAGTCACCGCGATAAGGTGTCTCACTGGGAGCGCCGGCGTCGCGCCGGCTGTTCTTGCGTGTTGTACGCGAAGGCCGGTGAGGACGCTCCCAGTGGGGAACGGAATTGCAGTAGAATCCCTGTAAACCATATGAGGGAACCGCCATGAAACGCCTGTTGATATTCTCATGCTTCGCTTTGCTGTTTGCATCGTTTGCCGGAGCGGCGGAACTCACCGCCCGGCTGGACGGCAAGAAGCTGCTGATCGAGGTGGACGGGAAACTGTTCACTGCCTACTGTTTTGATGCCGGGCAGAAGTATCCCTATTTCTATCCCGTGAACGGGCCGCTTACAGGGGAGACGGTCACCACTGAAACCTCGGAGCCCTATCCGCACCACCATTCGCTGTTTTTCGGCTGCGATCGGGTCAACGGCGGGAATTATTGGCAGGACAAGAATGAGACAGGCCAGATCTTCAGCCGAGGCCCTGAAATCATTCAGGCCAAGGGTGACAAGGTGGTGTTTCGGGACCGGGGCGACTGGAAGCGGCCCGGCGCAGAGCAACCCATAGAAGACGAAAGGCTTGTCACGGTCACCGTACCCGCACCGGACCGGCGCGTCATAGATTTCGAGATTACGCTCAAGCCACTGATGGACATCAAGATCGAGAAGACCAACCATTCCCTGTTTTCAGCGCGCATGGTACCGGCGCTGAGCGCGAAAGAGGGCGGTACGCTGGTCAATGCGAACGGCGACAAGGCCGAGGCGGGCACCTTCGGCAAAGCCGCGGCGTGGTGCGACTATTACGGCACGCGCGGCGGCAAAACCGAAGGTCTGGCCCTACTGCAACATCCCGGCAACCCGTGGTATCCCGCGCCGTGGTTTACCCGCGACTACGGCTTTTTTTCGCCCACCCCGATGTACTGGCCGAAGAATGACCAGTTCACCGAACTGCCGAAGGGCAAGCCGGTGACCCTGCGCTACCGTGTGGTCGTGCATGCCGGGGACACGACTGCGGCGGACATCGCCGGAAACTTTGCCGCATGGGGCGGCAACGCGGAAAAGAAACCCTGATGGCGGCCGTTCTTCCCCCCGCCTTGAAGGCCACATCCCCCGGTCCTTTGGGCCACCCCCTTCAAAGGGGGATTGAAGGCAGGCCATCGGGCCACGCGGTCTTAGGTTCCCCCTTGAGGGGGGTGAACGCCGAAAGGCGGTCGCGGGATGTTCTTCCGGATTCTCTTCGGTTCTCCGTAAAAATCCCTGTTGCACAAACTCCTGTGTGTGCTATAGTTATGTGCGCATGGCGGGTTGGGTTCAGGCGATGACCGCATTGGTGTGTCTGAGTTTGGGCTCCAATCTGGGCGATCGGGCGGAGTATCTGCGCCGGGCGCTGGAAGCCGTGGCGGCGTTGCCGGACACACGTTTGGTGGCGCAGTCCAGCATTCATGAAACGGCGCCTTGGGGCGTGACGGAGCAACCGTCTTTCCTCAATCTGGCCGCGGAGATCGAGACGGCTCTCGGGCCGCTGGAACTCTTGAACGCGGTCAAGGCGTTGGAACTTCGTCTGGGTCGCACGCCGGGGCCGCAGTGGGGTCCGCGCGTGGTCGATATCGACCTTGTCCTCTGGCAGGACGTGGTGATGGAGACGGACGCGTTGACGCTTCCGCATCCGCGGTTTCGCGAGCGGGCCTTTGTGCTGCTGCCGCTGCGGGAGATTGCTCCCGATGCGGTGGACCCGGTAACGGGACGCACGGTGGCTGAACTCGCCGCAACGCTGGACAGTTGTTGATGCAGTTTTCTTGAACCGCTCCGCTTGGAGCCCAAACGGGACCGGGACGGATTACGTCACGGTTCAGGAAGCGAAAAGAAGATGAAAGATGCCGTTACGGCGGCAGATTTTCGCCGGAAGAAGACTGCCGGTGAAAAGATTGCCGTTCTGACCGCCTATGACTTCCCCTCGGCCGCGCTGGTGGATGCGGCCGGTGTGGAC
>CAIJOU010000064.1 GCA_903822375.1 Candidatus Hydrogenedentota bacterium | reverse complement strand
TGAGGGCGAGGGAGGCGGCCGCAAGGCGGTCGGCAAACTGGGCGCGCACGTGCGCCTCCTGGGAGGCCAGGCTGTCCCGGAAGCCGGCGTCCGGGGTGGGCCGCCCTGCAAAGAATACAGGCGATGATCACTATGGCGCCGCGTCTCAGGTTCATCTTTGTCACGGCGCCCCGAGGTAACCCATGGCGCGCAGTTGTTCCATCAACTCGCCGATATTGGCCTGATCCGGGGACGCCTTTGCCGGCTGGCCCTGTGTAATGCTGCGCTGCGCTTCCGTATCGCGTTCGTGCTGTTTGTCGAGGAGGTCGCGAAGCGGCAACAGCCTCTCCGGCGCCGTGGCGGAAATGTCCCTTTGCTCCCCTGGATCGGTGGTAAGGTCAAAGAGCATATCCTGATTCGTTTGAAGATTCCTGATCAGTTTCAGATTCTTGAGGAGAACGCTGGAGAAACGGAACTCAGGAAGGTCGAGAAGGGCGTAAAGGGGCCTGTCGGCATTTGCTCTCAGCAGGTCCGTGCCGTCGAGTTCGATGGGGACATCGCCTCCGACGAGGCGCAGCAGCGTCGGGAGCACATCCAGAAGCGACACAGGAGTGTCTATGCGCCTGCCTTTGGGTACGCCGGGTCCAACCATGATAATCGGCACGTGCACGCTTTCCCGGTAGAGGGACGTTCCGTGGGCCAGACGTCCGTGTTCCAGAAACTCCTCCCCGTGGTCGGAAACAATGACCCAGAGGGTCTTGTCATAAAGGCCGCGTTCCTTGAGCGCACCGACCCATGCGCCGATTTGCGCGTCGAGCGACGCCAATTCCCCATCGTAGAGGTCGCGCAGTCTTTGGGCGTCAATCTCCGGACGGATTGTCTCAATCTTGTCACCGGCCTTAATCCACGGGTCTATTGGGCCGAACTGGGTTCCATAGTATTCGCCACTGCATTCGGCCCTCAAAGGCCATGGCGGCTCGTAGTTGTGATGGGCGTCGAAATAGTTCAGGAAAAGGAAAAAGGGGCGGCCCGGCGAGAAAGCGCGGTCCACCTGCGCGAGCGCCGTGCGGGTCATGAGCGCGGCGGTGTACCCCGAATGAACGGCGACTTCCCCGGTTCCGCCGCGTCTGAAGAGGTTGCAGGTGCGGTCCAGGTCATAGGTGTAGTCATCGTAGAGGTCAAAGCCACGATTGAAGCCGAAGGCACTGTTAAGCGGAGGCGCGGCGACAGTGCCAAGGGTCAAGTAACCCATGTGACCAAAATACTCGGCCATGGTCGTGCAACGCGGAGGCAGGGCGTCGTCATACCCGTTGGCCTGGAGCACTGCCGGGCTGCGGCCGGTCAGCAGTCCCGCGTGGGCGGGCTTGGTCCACGAAGACACGCTGCATGCTTCCGTGAAGACAGTCCCCTCCGCGGCCAGCGCGTCAATGTTTGGGCTCACCCTGCTCCCATGGGCAATGCAACCCAGATGGTCGGCACGCACCGTGTCAAGACTGACAAGAATCACATTGGGCGTATTCTTAAGAGGGGCCGGTTTGTCTGCGGCCCCCGCCTTGCTTTGGGCGGCAACGGCGGCCAGCATTTCGCTGAGCTTCTTCGCCGCGTGGGTCTCCAATCCCTCAACCTGCAGCATTTTGCAGGTGGCTACCACGGCATTGTAGTCGCCGCGCTGAAACTGGCGGTAGGCACGCAGCACAAGGGCCTGCTGGGCCGTGGGAGTGTCTTTGAAGTCCCGCAGAAAAATGTCCGTAAGCTTCTCGGCCCTATCCTGGGCGCCGGTGGCGTCCATGCAAAGGATTTCAAGCCAGCGCACCTCCCCGCGCAGTCCGCGGTCTGAAACGGTTTCAAGTGCGCGGCGCACCGCCTCCAGGGCTTCCGGATACCGCTCCGCCAGATAGAGGTCCAAGGCCTCGGCGGTCATGGCGGTGTGCCGTGCCTTGGGGTCGGCGGCCAGCATGGCCGCATTGCGCAGCAATTCAGCGGACCGCCCGTAATTCGCCCATCCCATGGCCTGTACCGCGGCGAGACGATAGTACAAAGCGGCGGTTTCGGGAGTTCCCTCATCCAACTGAATCATGCGTTCCAGGCAGTCATTCTCGGCCAAATAGCGGCTTTCCGATTTGTAGAGTTCGGCCATACGGGAAAGGAGTCCCCGCAGTGCCTTTGCGTCGATTGCGGAAGCGTTAAGGCTCTTTATCCTCACGCAAAAGGCTTCGGCGAGCGGAGTGAGTGCGTGCTCAAGCACGGCACGCCACGCCGGTTCCGCCGCCACCTTCTTTTCCGCGGCAAGATGTTGCTGAAGCCCCGCGAGGATGAAGGCCGGGACCGGGGAATCCGTGGATTGGGCCAGACAGGTCTCCCTGAACGTTGAAACGGCGCTTTCAAACTGGATGGCGTTTCGGGCTGTCAGCTGTAATTCAATCACCCGAAGCAAATCAGCAACCGTTGACGTATCCCCTCTTAAGGATGGATCGAGCGTTTGAAGAATAAGATCGACATTTGCCCGGATTTCCAAGGGGGTGGCGCCCTCCATCCGCAGCACCATACCGGACAACACATCCAGGGACTCGGCCCGCATCAGGATACCCAGTTTCTGATCCAGCCGTGCCATGCGCGCGGGATGATTGGCGGCGATAATGGAAGCATCCAGCAACAGCCGTATTCTTTCAAGATTATCACGGACGGCCCCGGGCACCTCCGCCAGTCTCTCTTTTGCCTGTCCTGCCACAACCGTCTTTTCGTGAGCAGCGATGATGCCGCGCAAGAAAGGCGCCGGATCGGCCAGCGCTGCCGGCAATACGTCCAAAATCGCCGCCGCCAGCCGTCTGTCCGCATAGTTGTCGAGGATTTGCCGCAACATCTCCTCATCGGGCGCTGTGGAGGATACCTTCAAGTACCGCTCAAATGCGTACAAGCCCAGGTCCTCATCGGCGAAATCCTCCGCGATTGCCAGCAGGGGCGGGGCGGCGGACGGACCCAAGCGGCTGGCATATGCTGATGCGAGGGCGTCCAGTCCCTCCTGGGCAAGAGGGTGATGGGGCACACCCTTAAGTGGGACACTCCACTTGTCCAAGACTTCCGCGACCGCTTCGCGAGGCAGATTCACGGGCAGGGGTGCCTGCAGGTTGGTCTGTGCGGGGGCGACCAGCGAGCAAACATTCACAACCAGCAGGGTTAAGCTGAACTTCAGCATAACGCTCAATACCCGCTGTAGGCGGCGCTTTCCACCGGAGTGGTGCGCACGGTCTGCACTATTTGGCGCTTCAACAAGGCCATTTCCTTTTCCCAGTCGGCCCCTGGTTGGCGATAGTCCACGGCCCGGTCAACGCGTGCCCACACGGCACTCTCCACAACGGGCGGCCTCTTGGGAAAAACCGTCCTGCGACACCATGACACCACCGTTGGGTAGTCCGGAAACTTGCGGGCGGCGTATTCGAAATCGATTGACTTGAGGACCGATTCGCGCAGGGGCACGTGCACCGTATCGAAGAGCCATTCTATGTCCGGCTTCAGTTCGTTCGATTTTTCGAAGACACGCCATTCCGTGTCGGCCGAAAGAAGCCACTGCAGAAAGGCGACCAGGGCCTTGTCCGTTTGCGATGCCCCGCTCCTGATGGCGAAAGCCTCCAACAGTCCGAATGGTGCACTGCCGGCAGACGGCGAATCGGCCGTGCGAAAGCGTGTGGGCACAGGATAGACCGCATACACGGTTTCAGGATGAACACTGTCCAGGAAATCCAAGCCCATGACTGCCGTCGACTCGCGGGAAAGGGGCTTGTTCATTTGCCGGTTTTCGACAACTCCCTTTTCACGGTTGGCCGCAATCATCGTCATTGCCTCACGGAAGGGTCCGCCCTCCACCCATGCCGGATCGGCCAGGTCCAATCCGCAACCCGCTGAAGTGAGCGTAATGTATTCGGCAAAGGAGGCGGCGCTCAGCGGCACGCTAAAGGCCACGCGTTTCTCCTTTCCTGCGGCCCATTCCTGGGCCGACCTGAAGAGGCCCTCCCAGGAGGCTAACGCATCGACACTCCCGTCCGGTATCAAACGGCGGTCTCCCCGCAAAACAAGAAACACGGCGTGGTGCGGCAACGCCCAAACATGCCCGCGATAGGTTACAGCCTCAAGCGCATTCGGAAAGAGATCCTTGGGATCCATGCCCAGTTTTGCAAACCAATCGTCCAGGGGTTCAATGAGGCCCCGGTCTGCGAGTTGTATGAGGTCGTCGGAATAGCGGCCCACAGAAAGATGGATGACGTCGGGAAGGTCCGCATGGCGGGTGGGCAGCGGTTTGTCCCAGCAACCGTGCGGGTTGCGGCCCCATGGGACTTCCTTGAGCGGCATATCCGGATGCAGACGGACAAAATCGTCGAGGGGCAGTCGGCTTCGGTAACAGCCCATGAACCCGACCGACAGACCCGGACTATCGGGAGCGGGCCCGGTTGCAGGGGATTCGGCCATTCCCCACATCGCCGAGGTCAGTAGAAACAGAGCCCAAATCCCTGAGAGGAAGCTTCGATACATTCCTAAAGGCTCCACGGTTACAGCATCGCTAATTGCCGGACACGATTGGCCAATCGCAGGATGGCCTTCGGGCAACAATTCTGCGTGTATTGCGATTGGACGCAAGCCTAACATGATATTTAAGAGGGGGTCAATGCCGGGCGGTAGTAGGAATTATTGACATTATTGGGTCATTCAAGTACTATCCTTTCGCGGGGAAAGATGCTAAATATGCGCCAGGAAGGCGGGTGACAAAGCTGACTTAGGAGGCTGGCATGCTCAGGAATGTTGGGTGCGGCATATGTGGCAGACTGACGATTGTTCTGATTCTTGCCTGTGCTCCACAGCTGATTGCCCAGGAGACATACCCGCTTCTTGGGCAGTGGGAACTCCCTTCGGGCGGCGAGGTGGCGGCTGTCCTCGACCAGGTTAACGGTACGGACC
>CAIJOU010000063.1 GCA_903822375.1 Candidatus Hydrogenedentota bacterium | reverse complement strand
GCGCACCCGTTCCAGCGTCTCGGGCTCATTGGCCACGGCCTTTTCCGCCGCGTTGAACAGTTCGTCGGCGCGCTTCAGCAACTCCGGCGTGAAGGCACGAAAATCGGGACCGATCCAGATGCCCATGTTCGTTTTGGGATCTTTTACGGCGTCGTGGATAAGGTCAAGATATAGCCGGATCGGCGTGGCCGCCTTGCCATACACGGCCTCCAGGAACTCGTTGATCGCGCGGTCCTCGTCATACTGCGGGTTCCAGAGCAGCTTCGCGCCCAGGTAGCCGCTGAGCCCGTTGAACTCGCCGTTCATCGTTGTGTACACATCCTGCTCGAAGATGCCGCGCACGTTGTTCTTGATCATGTATCGGATGTTCGGTCCGCGCACGCGGAGGTTCGGGAAGGGTGCCAGGTAGTGCGAGAAAGACGTGTTGTAGTTCCACACCCAGAGCCGCCGGCTTACCTTCGCCCATTGCTCGATGTCGTCGCAGAAGGTGGCGTTGTCTTTCGTGGCGCGCGCCTCGAAGGGATGCGAAAAATCGCACTCGATACTGCACAGCCGGATGATGACGTTCGGCTCGGGCCGCATCGTCCTGGGCGGCTTGCGCGTGTACTGGTAGGCCAGCGTGTCGATTAGCTTGTCGGGGAACTCGTCGTGCACCGCCCGGGCAACGCTGTTGACCAGATACAGCATCGGGCCCATCTGGCTGCCCTCGGCCTCAGCCATCGCGGCGCATTTGTCGCAGGTGCAGTAGTTGGCCCAGTCGTTTTGCGACACCGAGAACACCGTCGCCTCCGGATGCTCGCGCATCCGCTTGCGGATTTCCTCCGTCACGATGCGCACCACGTCGTCGTTCGTGCAGCAGAGTTGCGTGCGGTCCTTCACGCGCACGCCCTTCACCAGTGCGAAGTACTCGGGGTGGGTGTCGAAATAGGTCTCCGGCGGCACCAACCCGTTGGCGGTGTGCACAAACCCGAAGTAGGTCACCTTGCCGCCGTGTTTCTCGTCGAGCCGGCCCGTGCTGCTGTTCATGCGGTTGCGGGCGCACCAGTCCCCGTCGAAGCAGTCCATGACAAAGGGCTCGCGGTATTCCAGCGTCGGGATGCGCAGTTCGTCGAGGTTCTCCACCGTCAGCTTTGCCGCCTTCGGGATGGTGCTGACCTCGGTGGTGAACCAGCGGCAGCCAAGGTGGTCCTCAAGCAGTCCATACACGCCGTAGAGCGTGCCGCGCGGCTCGCCGCCCGCGATCACCAGGTGTTTGCCCTTGGTCAGCAGCACATAGCCTTCGGCACCGAGCCGCTGGAAATCGACGGACAGATTGAGCCCGTACATGCGATCATTCGCACCGACAATGATCTCGGCGGGACGCACCGGTTCCGCGTCGGTGATCAGGTCAAAGGACGCTCCCGTGATCTCTTTCAGGAAGTGCTGGAGTTCCTCGGCCGCAAAGCGTGTGCTTGGCGGGGCGTTCACGCCCACCACAATGGCTGCCATGGCCTTTCCGTTCTCCGCAAGGAGCATGCCGGGCTTGGCTGCCGCACTTTTCTCTGCGACCCGTGTGGTCGCACAGCCTGACGCCAGGAACAAGCCCGCCAGAAGCACCGTCATCGCCAGCACGAGAGCCGTGCGCAGCATTGTGTTTCCACGCATAAGAAGATTCTCCTTTATCTCGGTTACGGCAGAAGCGCATGCTCCACGCCGTCCATGATGTTTACTCTATCATGAAGCCCCGCGCATGCCAAGCCGCGGCATCTTCGACATTCCCGCGAAGGCGGGAATCCAGTCTTGTCCGGGGCGTTGCACACACGCGCAGACCTCTGGATCCCCGCCTTCGCGGGGATGACGGAAGAACGCAAGCCCCAATGCCGCGTCTCCACTTGAAGGCCACGCATGCGGGCATTCACTCCTCCACAGGGACGAGTGTTACTTTTATACCGGGCCCGCACCCGCACTCGTGCGCGCCACAAAGATCGACGCGTCCCCGTCACGGCCCAGATACTCCTCGTGATACCGTCTTCCCACCGTCTCGATAAAGCGTTCCACGCGGTTGGCGGGCACGAGATTGACGGTGGCACCGCCAAAGCCCGCGCCGGTGAGCCGGGCGCCAAGCGCGCCGGCCTCCAGCGCGATCTCGGTGAGCCGGTCCAGTTCGGGTGTACTGATGCCTAGCATGTCGCGGCAGCTCGCATGGGACTCGTTCATGAGCTGGCCCAGCGCGGCGGAGTCACCCGCGAACAGCGCGTCGCGCGCCGTTTCCACGCGGCGGTATTCCCCGGCCTGGTGCCGCAACCGCGCCAGAATGTCGTAGCCTCCGTCCATCACCGGCACTTCTTCCAGCCATCGCGCCACCACCTTCTCCGGTTTCTGCCGCAGCCGCCGGGCAATTTCCACCAGTGGCACCGGCCCCTCCGGCACCGCTCGCATGAACAGCGCCTCGGCTTCGCGCGTGGTCAGGCACAGGGGGCCGTACCATAGGTCGCCCAGCCGTTCCACTTCCACCTCCTCGCCAAACTCCTCCGCAAGCCGCGTGCGCACGAGCTCGCAGCCGAGGTGGCATAGCCGGGGGTTCATATTATAAAGAGAGCGCGCCGCGCCGCTCTTTTCCGCCTTCACCGTTGAGTCGCAGACCACCACCTCGCAGTCGTCCGGCAGCGGCGCTGACTCGACGCGCAACGGAAAGAAATCGATCTTGCAGGCACGTCCCACGGTCCCGGCCAAAATGACCGCCTGGTCCATGCCGCCGCCGCGGGTCCCCACGAAATGCTCCGCATCGGCCAGCATCGCCGCGAGTTTCAGACGGGGCAGGTCATGCTCCAGTGAAAGCCCCAGCGCGTCCATGTAGGCAAGCGCGCAGGCGACCACCAGTGCGGATGACGAACTCAGGCCCGCCCCGTTCGGCAGGTCCGCGTCCGCCAGCAGGGAGAAGCCCGGCCGCGTGTGCGGCGTGAGGCACTGGTTGATGCCCGCCACGGCCGCCTTGGCATAATTGTCCCACGAGCCTGGGGGAGAGGGGGCTATGGCGTCATCGTTTGCGAACTCCAGAGGCGGGAAGTCAGGATGGGTGTTGCGCAGCAGCATGCGCCCGTCATCGCGCGGCAGCACTGCAATGCGAATCTCCTGCGCGATCGTCATGGGCAGCACGGGCAGCCCGTTGTAGTCCGTGTGTTCGCCGATCAGGTTAACTCGGCCCGGGGCGCGAAAAAGACGCGGCTCACCGGCATCGCCAAACGCGGCGCGAAACTTCTCAGTCAATGTCCCCCGCATGCCAACGTACTCCAATGTTGTTCAGTGCTCTGTTGAGTGCAACCTCTTTGTACCGTTCCCAGGGTGCCTGGGAGCGCATTTGCCCGCGAAGCGGCGCTTTGCCGTTCTGCCCCGTTTAGCCGCGCCGCTTTGCCGGTTTGACAAAGTCCAGATAGCTGTCGGTGAAACCCGTTTTCACGCGGGCCGCCGCCTTCTCTATTTCCTGCACCTCCGCGGCGTGCGTGATCGCCCCGAATTCCAGATTGAACTCGCGCGACTCGCCGGGCTTCAGGAAGTTGAGCAGGCCGTTCTTTTCGTCCGCCGAGCGGCCCTCTATGCCGCAGGTACACGGCTCCAGACCGCACACATACTCCTGCTCGCCCATCTGTTTCCACTGGACGAAGCGCGGCAGTTCGTCACTGTTGTATCGAACATACGTTCCGAAGCCGTTGCCCTTTTCGAAACCGTCATTCACAATCGCCGCCGTGACCGACCCGTCCCTGGCCGGTGCCATGTCATGGTAGTAGCACTTCTCGGCATAACCGTGGGTGGGTGCGTCCATGCGGCCGTAGCTTTCCATGCCCTTCTTCGCTTCGGCGTCACGCGGAGCAACGAAACGGCTCGGGGCAATGAGCCGCGAGCCCTCGTCCACCACCGGCCAGCCGAGGTTGCAGTGGTACAGCAGCATGTAGGGCGTTTTGTTGAAGCCCTCGTTGCTCAGCACGTCGCGTATCCAAAAGCGGTTTTCGCCCAGCACCGTGACCACGCTGCGCGTGAGGGTCAGGTTCTCTCCGAACACGCTCACCTCGCGCATCGTGCCCTGCACGCACAGCACGTAGTCGTTGTCCTGCCATTCCTGGATGATGCGGATGTTGCGCGCCGGCGTGTTGCCGATGCGGCCGTGCAGGCCGCGCCCGTTCAGCGGACTGTCCGGAGCGGGGGCGCCGACATTGGTGAGCCCGCAAGTGGTGACCAGGCCGCCAAAGTAGCTGCGCAGCCAGCGAAGACCCTCCGGCTCATAGTACTGCGGCGCCACATTGCCCGTGGTCGAGCGCCAGCCCATCGCCCGGCCGCAGTGGCTCGCCGAGGCGATGTCCAGACCGCGATCAAGCAGCACGGTGATTTCCAGACCCGAACCGGTATGGATGACCGCGGCGCGGGTTGGCCGCTCGTTGCCGTCGTCCAACTGCACCGTGCGCACCCCCGCGATCTGGTCCATGTTGCCCACGCGGCGGCGCAGTTCCTTCACCGAATAGTTCTTGCCGTAAAGTTCCATTGCATGCTCTCCCTGAGTGGCGGCATATGCCATTGCGCTACAGCATACGAAGCGGACGCCGGACAGTCAAACACGGCGCCGGCCACCCTTTACTCGCCCCGCACCCATTCCCCGTCGATGCAGCGCACCACCTCACGCCGGTATCCCTGTGTGTCCACATGACAGACAACATAGTTGTACACCTGCGCTTCAACCGGCAGCCGCTTGCTTAGCGGTGCGCCGGCCCCCGCCGTCAGCGTGTAGCGCACGTCGTCCACCATCCTGCTCGCATACCCGTGGATATGGCCCATGAATACCTCATCGACCTGCTGCTCCGTCATCAGCGCACGAAACTCCCCGCGGCATTTTACAAACCCGCGGCGTTTCGACACGGTAACCAAGCCGTCCTCAAAATAGGTCGGCGGGATATGAATAAACACGAACTTTTGACGGATGGGCGATTTAGACAGTTCACGGCGCAAATAGGCGATGTCGTCCTCCTCCATTCGCGCGCGCTTTCCGTTGTTCACCCCGACAAAGCGGCAGGGGCCGTAGTCAAAGGAGAACCGTTCCGCGCCCTGCACGGCCCTGTAGCCGGCGAAATCGTTGCGTGCGCCGCGGTCATGGTTGCCCGGCACACTGAACACCGGAATGGGCTCCATAATCCGTAACAGCGGCAGGTAACGGTCCACGTATTCCACGGCCGTGCCGAACCGCACCAGGTCACCTGTGTTAAAGAGAAAGGCCGGATTCTCCTGCCGTGCCAGACGGTGGATCACAGGCGGTATCTTCTTTGTGGCACGGTTGTCGCCCAACACCACAAAAGAAAACGGCTCGCCGGGCTTTTCCGCCGCCTTGAGCGTTTCCAGCAGGGCAACCGTGTTGTACGGTCTGCAGTCCTGACCCAGTTGCTCGCTGCCCTTGTGGGCACGGGCATACCGAAACAGCCGCTTGGAACCCATCAAGACTGCGATTGCGGCGATTCCCGCCACGGCAATCCAACGGTTCACAAATACGCCGGCCACAATGACCGAGAGAATCGCCAGTATTAGTATCAGCCGCTTTTTCTTGGGCATGCAATGGTCCTCTTGTTGCGGCCGCATTGTAGCTTAGAAAAGGCTTTGACTGTGAACGGTGCAGAAAGTTCTCCCGTTCAGACAGGCTATTGTCATTTTTCGTCTTTTGCATTATTATACTTCTGCGGTCAGGGCGTTTTATGGGTGTATCCGGGCGTTCTCGTCCGCAGGTCATCAACGCATAGGGGTATAGAGGTATGCGAAATAAGGGCTTTACACTCATCGAACTGCTGGTGGTCATCGCCATCATCGGCATCCTTGCCGCCATCCTGTTGCCGGCGCTCGCCCGCGCACGCGAGGCGGCCCGCCGCTCCAGTTGCCAGAACAACCTGAAGCAGTGGGGGCTGGTCTTCAAGATGTATTCCAATGAATCGAAGGGTTCCTTCCCGCCGATGGAACTCGAGATCGCCCAGAATCAGTCCCCCAATGATCTTGGCAAATGGCAGCTTTACATCGCGGCCGGCCCCAAAGTAACCGCAATTTATCCGGAATACCTGACGGATCCGTCTATCATCGTTTGTCCGTCGGATGCGACGGAGAAGGTTGACAACCTGCGCGATGAGGATATCCCCGCCATTGGCCTCACCAAGGGCAAGTGGCATATTGGTTACCATCTCGGTGCCGGCAATGGTGTTTCCGACATTGACATGAGCTATGTCTACTTGGGCTGGGTGCTGGACCTGATGGACAACAACGACTTTTTACCCGCGTCACAATGCTATGTGGCGGATCTGGCCAGCGCGCTTGGCGCGGCCGTTCCCGATGGTGCCCTTGTCCCGGCGCAATTGGCCTTGGCTATCGCGCAGATGGGCTTGGGAAACCCCCGGTGTTGCCATTGCGCTTGCCTCTCCCAGTGCGGCAAATGCCCAACTGGTAAACAGTGCCGTTGACAGTGATTCAAGTGGCTCTTTCCTCACGGCATCGAACGGAATAAGCTACGGCAATGGCCACAGCAACACCGTCTACCGGCTCCGGGAGGGCATTGAACGCTTCCTGATTACGGACATCAACAATCCCGGCGCTTCGGCGGCGGCGCAAAGCTCGACCTTTATCATGCTGGACGATTTGGGCACTGCGGGCACGGCACCGCTGTTCAACCATATCCCCGGCGGGTGCAACGTTCTTTACATGGACGGGCATGTTGAGTTCGTCAAATATCCAGGAAGCCCGCCGGTCAACTCGGGCTTGGCCAATATTATGGCGCTGTTTACGGCAAATTAACGCGGGCGGATGTGCCGCATGCTGTTTGCCGGACGCAGCTTTGCGTAGGAGCGCTTCGTCTGAACGGGGTTCTGGGCTGTCCTGCCGAGCATACGGTGAATCACCGGCGGTGTATTCTTCGTGGAACGGTTGTCGTTTGGTGCCCTGAACGCGCACGGTCGCTGACTGCGTGCCTTTCCTGCAGCCCCACTGCACGGTTCCCCGGAAACTCTGACGGGGAACCGTGCTGGTGGGCTTTGGTCCCAAAGCGGCCCAAAATGGGCTCAAAACGGCTCCAAACAGGCTATTGTCATTTTTCGCCCTTTATATTATTATGATTTCGCGGTCGGGTCCTCGGAGTGTTGCTGGGTGGCTGCGTCCGCGGGAATTCAACGCATAGGGGTATATAAGTTATGCGCAAGAAGGGATTTACGCTCATCGAACTGCTGGTAGTAATTGCCATCATCGGTATTCTTGCGGCCATTCTGTTGCCGGCGCTTGCCCGGGCCCGGGAGGCGGCCCGCCGCTCCAGCTGTCAAAACAACCTGAAGCAGTGGGGGCTGGTCTTCAAGATGTACTCCAACGAATCGAAGGGAGCCTTCCCGCCCATGCAGGTCGGTTCAGGAGTCAGACAGGACGGCGTTAATTGGACCGGTGTGCTGGACTTGGGCCCGTGGGTGTTTGGCCTCTACCCGGAATACCTCACCGACCCGAACATTATATTCTGCCCATCGGACCCGGACCTTAAAGTGGCCCAAGAGAATGCAAAGGACGACAATCACAACTGGTGCTTGGGTTATGCGCATTCAAATGGCGGCAAGTGCGCACGTGATATTGATGCGTCGTATGCCTACTGGGGTTGGATCTTTGACCGTGCCGACTACAATCCCGGAGATATGGCGCCATTGAGCAGTTTCGGACTGGTCAGCGCGATTCTTCCCCTTTTGAACCCGGACGAAGTGCCCACCAACTTGGATGTTCCCGTGCCGGTCCAGCTTGAGAAGGCCATTGAGGCCATGGTTACCGACAACAGCGGGGCCTTGGACCCCTCCATCCTGGCCTATTACGGCGGAACGATTCACGGATTGTTTCCAAAGGCGGACCAGGATGTGGACCTTAGCAGCAGGGCTCCCGGTATGGGAACGGGCGGTGGAAACACCATCTACCGGCTGCGTGAAGGCATCGAACGCTT